>NZ_JAKFWS010000082.1 GCF_021731785.1 Methylocystis sp. | reverse complement strand
CAACAACAACTGGCTGTGGGCGTTCAACCCGGGTTGGGGCCTCAACAGCACCAACAACCGCACGCGCTTCCACACGATCCGCGCGGGCATCAACTACCACTTCAACTTCGGCTCTCCGGCGCCGGTGTTGGCCAAGTACTAATCCTACCGATCGGCCTTACGGTCGAGAGAACGGGCCCGGTCCTCGCGACCGGGCCTTTTCTTTGGCTCGCTTGCCGCGTCTTTATGCGAAGGCGCGATAGGCGTCGAAATCGGCCGGCGCGCCGATCGATATGCCGGCGGCCTGCGGCGCGATACGCTTCAACAGGCCCGCGAGAACCTTGCCCGACCCGCATTCGACAAATTTCGTGACCCCGTGATCGGCCATAAAGGCCACGCATTCGCGCCAGCGCACGGCTCCCGTGACCTGCTCGACGAGTAGGCGGCGAATCGCTTCCGGGTCCTGCGTCGGCTGCGCCGTCACATTGGCGACGACCGCAACGCGCGGGGCGCTGATCGCCGCTACGGCGAGCGCCTCGCGCATGGCGTCGGCGGCGGGCTGCATCAACGCGCAATGGAAGGGCGCGGAGACCGGCAGCAGCACCGCCCGCTTGATTCCCTTGTCTTTGGCGAGCTCGATCGCCTTCTCGACGGCCCCCTTGGCGCCCGAAATCACCACCTGGCCGCCGCCATTGTCATTGGCGACTTGGCAGACGCCGTTCGCGGCCGTCGCCGCCTCCCCAGCAATGGCGCGCGCCTGATCGAGATCGGCGCCGAGCAGCGCCGCCATGGCGCCCTCTCCGACAGGGACCGCTTTCTGCATGGCGTCGCCGCGAATGCGCAGGAGGCGCGCCGTGTCGGAGATCGTCAGCGCGCCGGCGGCCGCGAGAGCGGAATATTCGCCGAGCGAATGTCCGGCGACGAAGGCCGCGTCGCGCGTAAGATCGAGCCCGCATTCGGCTTCGAGCGCGCGAATCGCGGCGAGCGACACCGCCATCAGCGCCGGCTGGGCGTTGGCGGTGAGTGTCAGTTCGGATTCGGGGCCCTCGAACATCAGTTTCGAGAGCGGCTGCGACAGCGCATCGTCAATCTCGGCGAATACCGCGCGCGACGGCTCAAAGGCGTCGAACAGCGCCTTGCCCATGCCGACCGCTTGAGACCCCTGGCCCGGAAAAATGAAAGCTTTCGCCATTCGTAACCGCCTCGCTCATTCTAATTGCGCCGCCGCGAGTGGCATTGCCCGGTTCGCCGTGTCAAGTTTGGCGCCCCCAAGTCGAAGAGCGGGCCGAGGCGAGAGATGAGCCGAAAGACATGCGGTTGCGGCGCCGATCATTTCGACCGGCGCGCCGCCCTGGCGACAATGGCCGGCGGTCTTGCCGCGGCGACTGGCGCTTCGCCCGCCCAAGCCCATGCGAAGCGCTCGCCGGTTCGCCCGGAAGACGAGAAATTCATGCAGATTGCGATCGCGGAAGCCGCCAAGGGCGATTTTCCCTTTGGCGCGGCGATCGTGCGCGAGGACAAAGTCGTCTCGACGGGACGCAATCTCGGCGTGACGAACCATGATCCGACGGCGCATGGCGAGATGGTGGCGATTCGCCGCTTTGTCGCCGACAATCCGGCGAAGGAGCTCAAAGGCGCGACACTTTATACATCGGGCGAGCCTTGCCCGATGTGCATGGGCGCGATCGTCTGGTGCGGAATCGGACGCGTGGTCTACGCCGCCTCGATCGAGCAATTATCGAAACGACTCGGCCAGATCATGATCACGAGCAGAGCCGTGGCCGAAGCCGCGCCGTTTTTGACAGTCGAGATCACTGGCGGCGTGCTGGCGCCGGAAGCGCTGGCGCTTTTCGATAAGAAGTAGGCGACTCTTCGCCAGTTCGCCTAGACGCCATCGATACGTTGGCCGCGAGCGACGCCAAGTCGCGCTTACTCGCGGGCGATTTCAACCAAGACTTCGTTGCGCCGGTTCCAGGGCAGCGTCCAAGGCGGATCGTAGAAGGCGTATTGCGGCTCGCCCTTGGGCGATATCCCCTGGCGCTTCAGATAATCCAGGAGCTTCGCCTTGTTTTCGGCGAGGGCGTCGTCGCCGGCGAGTCCGGAGAAGCGAATGGCCGCCATGCGTTTTGCGGGCGCGGCGGCGAGTTTGACTTCAGCGCTGTTGGGTTTCGGCAGGTTCGCCATGCTGTATTCGGCGGGCATGGTGAAACGCACTTTCCAGTCGCCGCCCTCCGGCTCCTGTCCGACGGGGGCGGTCATGGCGATTTTTTGCTGCGGGGAATTGTCGCCGAAAATGTAACCGGCGAGGCGGCGAAAGCCTGCGCTGATGGCTGCGCCGCGCTCGCCGGCGACCGTCGTCTCTGCGACGATCTGCGGCGCGTAATCGCGTATCTCGATGGTCCCTGACGAGGCGACCACGGAATATCGCGCATGCTCCACGTCGGAATCCGCGCGTGCGGGGGCAGCCGCGATCAGCCCGACGAGGATGACAAGAAAGCGCTGCATCTCCTGGTCCTATTCTCTGAGGAAGTAAATGAGGCGCGACAGGGCGGCGGAACAGGCGGAAGGGCGCCAATGAATGGCGATTTTTCGCCAATCGCTGGACAGGTTACAGAGCGGTCTCGGTCGGCTTCGCGCGCTTTATAACATAGCCGGGCTGCGCCATGGGGAGCCCAATTGGCATGACCACCTATGTAGTTCATCGACTTCGTCCCGCAAACGCTCAGTGGATGCGCGAGCTAAACGAGCTGTTCGCAAGAGCTTTCGAGGACCCTGCCGCCTATCGAGCATGTCCGCCGAGCGATGATTATTTGAAGACGTTGCTTGCCAAAGAGCACGTCATTGTCAGCGTCGCCGTGCAAGACGGCGCGGCCATCGGCGGGCTCGTGGCGTACGAACTGGAAAAATTGGAGAGCCGGCGCAGTGAAATCTACATCTATGATCTCGCCGTGGACGATCGCCATCGTCGCCGCGGCGTAGCGACGGCGCTGATCGAATCTTTGCAGGACATCGCCGCCGAGCGCCGCGCTGACATATTGTTCGTGCAGGCGGACTACGGCGATGATCCGGCCATCGCGCTCTATGAAAAGATGGGGATCCGAGAGGAAGTTCTACATTTCGACATTCCGGTCGCGAATGCGCCCATCTGACGGGCTTTCGATCTGTCGCCTTCGCGATAGCCTTTATGGATTGACGCATGAGATGGTAAAGCTCGACCAGAATTTCATGCTACGCCTTCGCGAAGCACTGGAAGCGTCCTGGGACAGGCAAACTGCTTGTGGAGCGGTTGAGCAAGTCGGCAATCCCGCGTTGGGTCAATGCTATCCAACCTGCCGGGTGGTGCAGCACTATTATCCCGCAGCCGAGATCATCAAGGGTAAAGTCTGGACGGGCGAAAGCGAAGAAACCCATTTCTGGAATGGTCTATTAGTCGACGACGAGTGGTATCACATTGACCTCAGTTGGCGGCAATTTCCCGTTGGCTGCGTCATCCGGGAATTTGTTGTGCTTGATCGCCGATTTACGGGCGACAGCGAGGCCACGATCCTACGCTGCGCTCTATTGTTGACGCGAGTCGAGGGCTATTTGCGCAACTTGTCCTGAGCAACGTGCGAATCTGTTCTGGCCTGAAAATGTATTTGGACGGGCGAGCTGTCGCGTTTTCCTGAGGACCAAACCAGGTAGATTGATCGAGCGCCGCTCGTCCTGCATTTCGATTTACGATCGTGAGACTCGATGTAGAATAGCGCGACCTCGAGGCTGACGATGAAGCTGGAACGGCGGCAAGATTCGGCTATTTCGGACGTCTTCATCACCGAGGAGTTGGATCGCCGCGCTCCGAAGGAGACTGACTCGCTTCGAGAAAAGCTGGCGCTTCAAGATCTCGCCGGACGCATGGCCGACCATCCGGCGGAGGTTCTGCCTCGGTTTGTCGACCTGGCTATGGAAATGACCGGAGGCGTATCGGCCGGACTCAGCCTTTACGAGCCAGATCCCGCCCCGGGCGTATTTCGATGGCGCTATCTGCGCGGGCGGCTGGCGCCGTTCGAGGACGCTACAACGCCACGAAATTTTAGCCCCTGCGGCGTCACGCTCGATCGCAACGCGCCGGTGTTATCGTCGCATCCGGAGCGCGTGTATGACTGGATCTCGGATGCCGGCATTGTCGTGCCCGAAGTGTTGCTAGTGCCGCTTTATCTTGGCGGCAAGGAGCCGCTAGGAACGCTTTGGATTGTTTCCGACAAGGAAGGTCATTTCGACAGTGGCCACGCTCGTGTGATGACTGAGCTTGCAGGGTTTGTAGGAATTGCGTTGCGAATGCTGAATTCGGAACGGCGGCTTAAGGAAGCTTTGGAGCAGCAGGAAAGGCTGACGAGCGAGATGAGCCATCGCGTGAAGAATCTCTTCGCGCTCACTACAGGCATTGTGCGGGTCAGCGAGAAGGCCGCGAAGACTCCGGCAGAGATGTCAAAGATGGTTTCGGGCCGCCTGGATGCGTTGGCGGAAGCCGATGCTTTGGTGCGCCGTAGCTTCGCAAACAAAGCTCAGGCCGAAATGGTCGACCTCGCGGAACTGGTCGCCAAGATCATGCAGCCGCATGCGCCGCCTGACACGCGAAGCCACTTCGTCGCGGAAGGTCCGCGAATCTTGTTGGGCCAGCGCGCCACAAATGGCCTTGCGCTGGTGTTGCACGAATTTGCGACCAATGCGGCAAAATACGGCGCTCTCAAATCAGAAGAAGGCGTGGTGGAGCTTTCTTGGTCCGCTGAAGGGGAGCAACTCGTCCTGTGTTGGTCGGAGCGTGGCGGGCCCAAGATCGCACGACCGCCGGAAAGCAGCGGTTTCGGCACACGATTGTCGCAGTCGACAATCGTCAGCCAATTCGAAGGCGAGCTTGGCTACAGATGGAGGCCTGAGGGCTTGATGGTCTCGATGAAAATTCCCTTGGCCAACCTATCCAAGTAGCATCTCCTAGGATGCAGAGCAGCTCGAACGTTCCCATAGGAGAGGGCTCAATGCTTAACGCGACGCATGTCCGTTATTAGCATCGAGCGACGATTTTGATGTTGGGTTTCTCGTCTCACGTTATCTTCCCGGCCTCTCGCTTACCAACTCCTCCACAACCCCCGGGTCGGCGAGCGTCGACGTGTCTCCGAGCGCCCCGAACTCGCCCTCCGCAATCTTGCGCAAGATGCGCCGCATGATCTTGCCCGAACGCGTCTTAGGCAATCCCGGCGCGAATTGCACGATGTCGGGCGTCGCGATCGGCCCGATCTCGTGGCGCACCCAATGCACCAGCTCCTTGCGCAGATGTTCGCTCGGCGTCACGCCCTGATTGAGCGTGACGAAGGCATAAATGCCCTGCCCTTTGATGTCGTGCGGATAGCCGACGACGGCCGCTTCCGAAACTTTCTCATGCGCGACGAGCGCGCTTTCGACTTCCGCCGTGCCGAGGCGATGGCCCGAGACATTGATGACGTCGTCGACGCGGCCGGTGATCCAGTAATCGCCGTCGGCGTCGCGCTTGGCGCCGTCGCCGGTGAAATATTTGCCCGGAAAAGCGGAGAAATAGGTCTGCGCGAAACGTTCGTGATCGCCATGGACGGTGCGCATCTGCCCCGGCCATGAATCGGCGATGACGAGCAGGCCTTCGCATTGGCCTTCAAGAACATTGCCGAGCGGATCGACGATTTCGGGAACGACGCCGAAGAACGGCCGCGTCGCCGAACCTGGCTTCAAATCGATGGCGCCGGGCAGCGGCGAGATCAGCACGCCGCCTGTCTCCGTCTGCCACCATGTGTCGACGATCGGGCAACGCCCTTCGCCGACGATTCGGTGATACCATTCCCAGGCTTCCGGATTGATCGGCTCGCCGACGGAGCCAAGCAAGCGCAGCGACTTGCGGCTGGTCTTTTTAACGGGAGCCTCGCCCGCCGCCATCAGCGCGCGAATGGCGGTCGGCGCCGTGTAAAAAATATTGACCTTGTGTTTGTCGACGATCTCCCAGAAGCGGGACACGCTCGGATAATTCGGCACGCCTTCGAACATCAGCGTCGTCGCGCCATTGGCGAGCGAGCCGTAGACGATATAGCTGTGGCCGGTCACCCAGCCGACATCCGCCGTGCACCAATAGACGTCGCCTTCGCGATAGTCGAAGACGAGCTCATGGGTGAGCGACGTATAGACGAGATAGCCGCCGGTCGTATGCAGCGCGCCCTTCGGCTTGCCGGTCGAGCCCGACGTATAGAGGATGAACAGCGGATCTTCCGCGTCCATCTCCGCATAGGGACAATCGGCGGAAACGCGCGCCGCTTCTTCCTCATAGCGGAAGTCGCGGCCGGGCTGCATATCGACATCGGCGCCGGTGCGCGTGATGACGATGACCGTTTTCGCGGACACCTTGTCGAGCGCCGCGTCGACATTGGCTTTGAGCGGAATTTTCTTGCCGCCGCGCAGGCCTTCATCGGCAGTGATGATGACGTTCGATTCAGCGTCGGCGATGCGGCCGGCAAGCGAATCGGGCGAGAAGCCGCCAAAGACCACCGAGTGAATGGCGCCGATGCGCGCGCAGGCGAGCATGGCGAAAGCGGCCTCCGGAATCATCGGCAGATAGATGGTGACGCGGTCGCCCTTCTTGACGCCGTGCTTCTTGAGCACATTGGCGAAGCGGCAGACTTCCTCATGCAGCTCGGCGTAAGTGATGTGGCGCGACACGGAGGGATCGTCGCCTTCCCAGATGATCGCGGTCTTGTTGGCGCGCGCTGGCAGATGCCGGTCGATGCAATTCATCGCGACATTGGTGGTGCCGTCCTCGAACCAGCGGATCGAGACATTATGCGTGTCGAAGCTGGTGCGCTTCACTTTTGAGAAGGGCGTGATCCAGTCGATGCGCTGCGCCTGCTCGGCCCAGAACCCGTCCGGGTCTTTGATTGAACGCTCATAGAGCCGGCGGTAGCTCTCTTCGTCGATGCGCGCGTTCTTCTTCCAGTCGGCCGGGACGGGGTAGATTTTTTGCGACATTATAATTTTCTGACGCCTCTCGTTTCCGTCATGGCCGGGCTTGACCCGGCCATCCACGTCCTGACGCTGAGCGATCTTTATCGGGCGAAAGGTATTACAGCGTTTCGAGCATAGCCGATACGTGGGCGTGGATGCCCGCGACAAGCGCGGGCATGACGCCCGAGGGGATGCGCTCATCCTTTGCCGGAACGGGCGAGCTCCACATTGTATTGCATGCGCTGAACCATGAGCCGCATCAGGTAAAAGCCGAATTGCGGATTCTGCGCCGCGAGCTGCAAGAGATCGTCATAGCGCACGCAGAGCAGTTCGACGTCGGTCGCGGCGACGGCCGTGGCGGTGCGGCGGTTTTCACTGGTGAACATGCCCATCTCGCCAAACAGCGCGCCGGGCTTCAGCGTCACTTCCGGCTCGCGCAGATGGATGTCGCCGCGCACCAGCAGATAGGCCTCCTCCGACAAATCGCCTTTGCGATGCAGGACGAAGCCTTCCGAGAGTTTGAGCGGTTTCATGTAGGGGCGCAGCCATTCGAAATCGAAATCTTCCGAGGCGGCGGCGCGAATGTCCTGGACGAGGCGCTGCATCTGTCGCAGCCGCAGCATATTGACCGGAACCAGAAAAGCGTTGAGCGCGAACAGCGGATAGAGTCCCTTGAGAAAGAAATAGAAGGCGAAAAGCGCATTGGCGACGATCGCCCCGATGCGCAAAGGGATCATGGTGTTCGACACATAGACGAACACGCTCGCCGCGGCAGCGAGATAGCCGACCGCTTCGACCGGCCAATTGTAATTTTGCGGGATCAGATGCTGCAGGATCATTTCAAGAGCAACTTGGCGCATATTTTTGACATGTTAGCAGAAGCCCGCGCGCCTGCGCGAGAGAGCGGGCGCCACGCCCGCAACCGGTCGGGCGGACCCGGAGCGAGCGGCGCTTTGCGGCCGACCAGCCGATTTGCTACATGGGCCCCGGGGCGCTGTCGCCCCAGGCCCGAGGGACATGGAAAAATTCGTCAAGCTCGTCGGCGTCGCCGCGCCGCTGCCGATCATGAACGTCGATACGGACATGATCATTCCCAAGCAGTATCTCAAAACCATTCAGCGCACCGGCCTCGGCAAGGGCTTGTTTTCGGAGATGCGCTATCGCGAAGACGGCTCCGAAAACCCCGATTTCGTGCTGAACCTGCCGGCCTACCGCAAGGCCAGCATCCTCGTCGCCGGCGACAATTTCGCCTGCGGCTCGTCGCGCGAACATGCGCCCTGGGCGCTGCTCGATTTCGGCGTCCGCTGCGTCATTTCGACGAGCTTCGCCGACATCTTCTACAACAACTGCTTCAAAAACGGCATTCTGCCGATCGCGGTCAGCCAGGCCGAGCTCGACAAGCTCATGGACGACGCCAGCCGGGGCGCCAACGCCACTTTGACCATCGACCTTGCAGCGCAAGAGATTCGCGGGCCTGACGGCGGCGTGATCACATTCGAGATCGATCCATTTCGCAAGCATTGTCTGCTGAACGGCCTCGACGACATCGGTCTGACGCTCCAAAAAGCCGACCAGATCGACGCCTATGAAAAGCTGGCCGCAGTGAAGCGCCCGTGGGCTTGACCAAACGACGCATGGCGAAGCGCCAATGTTCCCGAAGCGGCGCTGATGAGATAGAGCACCCTTAATGTGGCAACCGGCCCCCCGGCGGGGAGCATCGCTTCGAAACCCTGGACACGCAGAGCGACGGACAAGGCGCGCTTGAGCTATTTTTCCGCCCTTTCGACGCGTTTTCGCGCCGCCGGCCGCTCGCTGGCGCGGCTCGCCGAAGGCGTCAGGCGGTCGCGGAAACCCGATGAAATCGCCGAAAACCAGTGGCTCGACGCCGGCGCCCAAAGCGCCGCTGATACCGAGGAATCGGCGCGCGACAGAAGCTTCTGGGGACCCGCGCCGGCGCTTCAACAGGACGAATCGGCGCGCTTCGAGCCGCGCGCCGCCTATCAGGAGCCCGTCGGATTCGACGGCGAAGGCCTGCTGTCGGTCCATAATCTGGCGAAATCCTACAAATCGCGCCGCGTCGTGGAAGACGTGAGCCTGCATGTCGCGCGCGGCGAGGCGGTCGGTCTGTTGGGCCCGAACGGCGCCGGCAAAACCACCGTCTTTTACATGATCACGGGGCTGGTGAAGCCCGACAGGGGCATGATTTCGCTCGACGGCTACGACGTGACGCCGTTGCCCATGTACCGCCGCGCGCGGCTTGGAATCGGCTATCTGCCGCAGGAGGCCTCGGTGTTCCGGGGTCTTTCGGTCGAGGACAATATCCGCGCCGTGCTCGAGATCACCCAGCCGGCAGCCGAGAAGCGCGAGGCGGAGCTTGAGGCCCTCCTCGAAGAATTCCGCCTCACCCGGATGCGCCATACGCCCGCTGTGGCGCTCTCGGGCGGCGAAAGGCGTCGCTGCGAGATCGCCCGCGCGCTCGCCGGCCATCCTTCCTTCATGCTGCTCGACGAGCCTTTCGCCGGCATCGATCCCATCGCCGTCGGCGGAATCCAGGATCTTGTGCGGCATCTGAAGGCGCGCGGCATCGGCGTGCTCATCACCGATCACAGCGTCCGCGAAACTCTGGGCCTCACGGACCGCGCCTACATCATTTACGACGGCCATGTGCTGACCGAAGGCTCGCCTGAGGAAATCGTCGCCAATCCGGATGTTCGGCGAATTTATCTCGGCGAAGATTTCCGCATGTAACCACGCCGTTTTTTAACGGTCGCGCGCGTCGCGCGCTGCCGGCATCAATGATTAACGCTTGGGCATTTTGCTCGGCGGCGCGCTTCTTTTTTGGCCCTGCACACGCTCGATCTAAATGATATAAGCAAAAATCGGGCCGCTGAAAGGCGGACAATGGCGTTCGGGTGGTCGAGCGAAATGGCGATTTCCACCAAGTTGATGATGCGTCAGGGCCAGGCCCTGGTGATGACCCCGCAGCTGCTACAGGCGATCAAGCTGCTGCAGTTCTCGAATGTGGAGCTTGCCGCCTTCTTGCAGGAGGAGTTCGAGCGCAATCCGCTGCTCGAGACGCAGGAAGGCGATAGCGGCATTGAGGCGGCGGATTCCCCGCCGGGCGACGATTCGCGCGCCGATGACGCCTTTGAAGGGCCTCAGGAGGGCGACTGGGCGCGCCAGGATCTTGCAGTCGATTCCGCCACGCTCTCCGCCGATCTCGGTGCCGACATGAGCAACGCATTCGAAGCCGAGGGTCCGGCGGTCAGCGACCGGATGCGCGACGAAGCCCCCGACGGCGCCGGCCTTTCGGCCACGTCGTGGACGGGCGCCGCCGGCGGCGGGTCAGCCGACGGCGAAGCGCCCAATCTCGAGGCCTATGTCGCCGATCGGCAGAATCTCCACGAGCATCTCGCCGAACAGCTGGCGCTCGCCTGCCCCGATCCGCGTCATCGACTTATCGGCCAGGCGGTCATCGACGGGATCGACGAAAGCGGCTACCTGCGCGAGGACCTTGGCGAGATCGCCGCGCGCCTCGACGCCGACAGGGCGGAAGCCGAGCTCGTGCTCGCGATCATCCAAACCTTCGATCCTTCCGGCGTCGGCGCGCGCGATCTGGCGGAGTGTCTTGCGATCCAACTCAAGGAGCGCGATCGCTATGACCCGGCGATGCAGGCGTTCGTCGCCAACCTGCCGCTCGTCGCGCGCCGCGATTTCGCGCAGCTCGCCAAGCTGTGCGGCGTCGACCACGAAGACATTGTGGACATGGCGGCGGAGCTGCGCCGGCTGGAGCCCAAGCCGGGCCGGGCCTTCGGCGGGGCGCCGATCCAGCCGCTCGTCGCCGACGTAATCGTGCGCGCGGCGGCGGACGGCGGCTGGCACATCGAACTCAACGCCGACGCGCTGCCGCGGGTATTGGTCAACCACAGTTATGCGGCGCAGGTCAGCGCCGCGCCCACGAGCGCCACGAGCGCCACGGACAAGAGCTTCATCTCCAATTGTCTGCAGAACGCCAACTGGCTGACCAAGAGCCTCGAGCAGCGGGCCCGCACCATTCTGCGCGTCGCCTCCGAGATCGTGCGCTTGCAGGACGCCTTCCTGACGCATGGCGTCGAACATCTGCGACCGCTGAACCTGCGCACGGTCGCCGACGCGATCGGCATGCACGAATCGACCGTGTCGCGGGTCACGTCGAATAAATACATGATGACGCCGCGCGGCGTCTTCGAACTCAAATATTTCTTCTCCGCCTCGATCGCGACGACCAGCGGCGGCGCGGCGCATTCAGCCGAGGCGGTGCGTTTTCGGATCAAGCAGATGATCGATCGCGAGACGCCAGATGATATTCTCTCGGACGACGCCATCGTCGAACGCCTGAAGGCGAGCGATATCGACATCGCCCGGCGCACGGTCGCAAAATACCGCGACAGCCTGCGGATTCCATCCTCGGTCGATCGTCGTCGCGCCAAGCTTGCGCAGGCGTGTATGGCGGCCCACTAATTTCCTGTCGTCCTCGCGGCGCAAGCGTCGCCACAACAAGACTCCATTGACTTCGCGCGCTGGGGCTTCTAACCCTGCGCGCAATTTCCGCTCTTTGGCCAAACTGTCGGCGATCGGCCGACGCCTCGGGCGGACGTTCGAGGGCGGATGGCGCATAGTGCGGTTGGTCCAACGGCGGCGCGCGCCGAGCGCGCGGCCGTTCTTTCCGCGGCCGAAACTTCGCTCGCAACGAGAGTTCGGATTGGAAAATGTCTCTCAGGGTCTCCGGTAAGAACATCAGCATCGGCGAAGCCCTGCGCGTTCACGTGACGCAGAGGCTGGAGATGGCGGCGGCGAAATATTTTGACGGTCGCGTCGCCGGTCACGTCACCATTTCGCCTGAGGGCTCGGGCTATCGGGCAGACTGCAGCCTGCGTCTCGCCTCAGGAATCGTGCTGCAGGCCGACGGCCGCGCGCAGGAGCCCTACGCCTCTTTCGATCAGGCCGCGGAGCGCATCGAGAAGCGCCTGCGGCGTTACAAAAGCCGCCTCAAAAGCCATCACGAACATGGCCCCGGCGCGGTCGACGGCGCTCAGGCTGAGGTCGTCGCTTATCATGTGATCGAGGCCCCAGATCAGGAGAATGAAGCGCCGGCGGAGTTCAGCCCGGCGATCATCGCCGAATCGACCACGAAATTGCGCCGGCTGTCGGTTTCGGCGGCGGTGCTCGACCTCGATCTGACCGGCGCGCCCGTCGTGGTGTTTCGGCACGCCAATACCGGCCGCGTGAATGTGGTCTATCGGCGCGGCGACGAGAATATCGGCTGGATCGACACGCCCGAGTCCGAGGGAGACGCGCGCTGACGGCGGCGCGCGCGCCGACGTAAAAAACGTCGTAGGGAGGCCACAATAACGGCTTTCTCGGCATGTATCTTGCCATCTTTCCCATGTCCCTCCGGATTTTGGCGAAAGTAGCGAGACGTTGAAATTTCAAGGATGGTCAAAGCCTCTATCGGCCCTAGACCTCCAACGAGAAGCAGGATGATCGTCGCATGCGGCCAACGGACTTGGTTTTGCCGGATTCGGTATGCGCCTCTTTGAAGGCGACGACGAAAAAGCATCTTCTCCAGGAACTCAGCGACAGGGCCGCGACGATCTGCGGGCTCCCGGCGCGCGAGATTTTCGATGCGCTTCTCCACCGCGAGCGTCTGGGCTCGACGGGGATTGGCGAAGGCATAGCCATCCCGCACGGCAAGCTAGCGAAATTAAAGGGAATTTGTGGGGTCTTCGGCCGGCTTGACCGGCCCGTCGACTTTGGCTCGCTCGACGGCGCGCCGGTCGACCTGGTTTTTATGATTCTGACGCCGGAGAGTTCGGGCGCCGACCATCTAAAGGCGCTTGCCTGCGCCGCCAGGATGTTGAGGGATCCGGGCCTCGTAGCGACAATGCGGGGGACGCGCGACGACGACGCGCTCTATTCGCTCATCGCGCAGCGCTCAAAACCCTTCGCCGCATAAGTTTCGCGCCGCTCTTAGAGCGGCGCGCTACGTTTTTGGGCGCCGCCTCCGTGCGAGGCGTGTCCGCCCTTGCGGCCAGCCTCGGAAGCCAGCGCATGGTCGCGCGAGAAGCTCCGCTTGGCCGGATTTACGCTCTGGCCGCCCTTGCGCCCTGCGCGGGCCGCAAGATCAGGGTTCTGCGAAAAACTGCGTTTTTCGTCAGGAACGCTCTGCCCGCCTTTGCGCGCAATCGCGCGCTGCTTTTCGGGATCCATAGACGCGAAACCGCGACTGGATTTCTTCATCTCCTCCATGGGCCGCCTCTCAGTTTTCCCAGCGCCTACAGCTATAACTCGCCTCGGCAGCCATTGTTTCTAGGCCGGGACGATTTATCTTGGCGCCCGGAATGATTTTTCCGGAAGGGAGGCAGTCGTCAAAAATAGAATTATTGTAATCAGATCAATCACTCACATGCCGACCCAGGGCGCGGTCCTCTCACGTCGTCCGGCACGCCGGTCAAAAAACAGCGCCTGGCTGATGATGGCTTTGAGACTCTCGACGTTGAAGGGCTTGGCGATCAGAAAGGCCGGCTCGGGCGGTTCTCCCGTCAAAAACCGCTCGGGATAAGCGGTGACGAAAATCACCGGCGTGGAAAGAGAGCCGAGGATTTCATTTACGGCGTCGAGCCCTGAGCTGCCGTCCGCGAGCTGGATATCTGCGAGAATCAGTCCTGGATTGCTCTCTTTTATGGCGGCGACCGCCTCGGCGTGGGTGCGCGGCATGCCGATCACGCGATGGCCCAGCTCCTCGACGATGCTCCTCAGGTCGTGCGCGATCAGCGGCTCGTCCTCGATGATCAGCACGTCGGTGGCGATCTGGTCGGCGATTTCGCCATTTGCGGCTTCGATCAGCGCGCCGGCCTCCCGTTCCGAAACTTGCAGGGTCTGCCCGATCTGGTCGAGATCGAATCCTTCGAGCGCCTGCAGCAAAAAGGCGATTCTCGGTTTCAGCGAAATCGCCTCAAGGTTGCGGCGGCCGTTTTCCTCCAGCGCGCCGGAACGGTCGATGTGGGCGTTGATCGGCGTCGCCGCCCAAACGTCCAGGAACAAACGGTAAACGGAAACCCGTAGATCTTCTGAATCGGTGATGCGGCCGGGCTCCGCGACGACGGCTTCGAGCGTGGCCAGCACATAGGCGTCGCCCCCCTCTCGATCGCCGACCAATGCGCGCGCAAATCGTCTCAAATAGGGAATATGCGCAGAAACTTCCTTTGATGCTGACATGCCTTACAACTCCAGCAGCCTCAAGCCTCCCAAGGGGAAGCGCGTGCGAGCTAAGCCGATTCAACACTTGGACAATATGTCAAAACTGCTCGGCATTTTAGGGAACCAATTCTTTAGCGGCGCGTTTTGCCTATCGTCCTTGCGGCGCACTATAACGCGGCGGCTCCAGAAATCATGCATATTAAAATAGAGGGCTCCATGGGGAACAAGAATCCGGAGAATACAGTTGCGCGCGCGAAAGCAGAAGACGATGCTTTCGCGGGCGAGGGGCGGTATTCTCCGAGACCAGGCCCTCGCAGGCTGGAGACATTTACGGGATGGGTAATGACGCGTGACGAATTCGGCGATCGGCGCCGAGGGGGTGGGGAGGCGCGGTGCGGCGCCAAGCCGGTACAACGCCGGCGATCCGTGGAATTCCAGGACTCGATCGGAAAGGAGCTTCGCAACCTTTACGACGACGTCGTGGCTCAACCGGTTCCGGATCGATTTCTGAAACTCTTGAACCAACTCGAAACGAATGTGCTATCCTCTTCGGCGACAATAGACTCGCCGAGGAAGAGTGAGTGACGGCAAGCGAACAAGCGCATTCGGCAGGACAGGGATTAAAGGCTGAGCTGATCTCCGCCATTCCGAGTCTGCGGGCTTTCGCCGTGTCGATCTGCGGAAACTCCGATCGCGCCGACGACCTCGTTCAGGAAACGCTGGTCAAAGCCTGGGGCAACCTCGCGACATTCTCGGAAGGCACCAATCTCACCGCTTGGCTGTTCACCATCCTGCGCAACATCTACTACAGCGAATATCGCAAGCGTCGCCGCGAAGCGCCCGATCCGGACGGCTTGATCGCCGGTCGCTTGGTTGCGCCGGAATCGCAGCACGCGCATATGGACTTTCTCGACTTTCAAGATGCGATGCAGAAGCTGCCGCTGGATCAGCGCGAAGCGCTGATCCTCGTCGCCGCCTCCGGACTGTCCTATGAGGAAGCCGCGGAAATCTGCGGTTGCGCGCCCGGCACGATGAAAAGCCGAGTGAACCGCGCGCGCAACCGGCTCTCCGAACTCATGTCGACGCCGCCGACCGCAGAGCGGCGCGAATGGGCCGCCGCCGAGCGGCTCTCGGAAGTCTCCTCACGCGATTGAACGCTCGTCGGAAATGCCGCATAGGAAGGCGCGAAATGCGCCTTTCGATGCGAGCGAGCGATGACCGAAGATCAGAGAATTGAACGCGACTCTTTTGGCGATATCGCCGTGCCGACCTGGGCCTATTGGGGGGCGCAGACCGAACGTTCGCGGGAAAATTTTCCGATCGGCGGCGATCTCATGCCGATCGAGATCGTGCATGCGCTGGCGCGCATCAAGCTCGCGGCCGCCAAGGTCAACGCCAGAAAAGGCTTGCTAGACCCCAAGATCGCCGACGCCATCGCAGCCGCCGCGCGCGAAGTGATCGACGGCAGGCTCGATGAACATTTCCCGCTCGTCGTCTGGCAGACCGGCTCCGGCACCCAGACGAACATGAACGTCAACGAGGTCATCGCCAATCGCGCCAATGAAATGCTCGGCGCGCCGCGCGGCTCGAAATCGCCGGTTCATCCCAACGATCACGTCAATCTCGGTCAGTCGTCTAACGACAGTTTCCCCACCGCCATTCACATCGCCGGCGCGACGACGATTTCGGGTCGGCTGCTTCCCGCCGTCGAGCGGCTGCATATCGCGCTGAACGCCAAGGCGGTGAAATTCGCCGATATCATCAAGATCGGCCGCACCCATCTGCAGGATGCGACGCCGGTGACGCTCGGCCAGGAATTTTCCGGCTATGCGGCGCAGGCCGAGAACGCCAAACGGCGCATCAGAACGACGCTCGCTGATCTTCTGCAGCTTGCGCAGGGCGGAACGGCGGTGGGCACCGGCGTCAACAGCTTCAAGGGCTTTGGCGAAGAGGTCGCCGCCGACGTCGCTGAGCAGACCGGGCTGCCTTTCGTCTCCGCGCCCAACAAATTCGAAGCGCTCGCGACTCACGACGCGATCGTCTTCGCCCATGGCGCGCTCAACGCGCTGGCGTCGGGTCTTTATAAGATCGCCTGCGACATTCGCCTGCTCGGCTCCGGGCCGCGGGCGGGTTTCGGGGAATTGAAGCTTCCCGAAAACGAGCCGGGCTCCTCGATCATGCCTGGCAAGGTCAATCCGACTCAGGTCGAATCGCTGACCATGGTCTGCACGCGCGTTTTCGGCAACAACGCGACGATCACCTTCGCCGCTTCGCAGGGCCATCTCGAACTCAACGTGTTGAAGCCTGTCGTCGGCTTCGCGCTGCTCGAATCGACCATCCTGCTCGCCGACGGCATCGACAGTTTCGTCACGCGCTGCGTCGACGGGATCGAAGCTGACGAGGACAACATCAAGCGCTTTCTCGATCGCTCGTTGATGCTCGTCACCGCGCTCGCGCCGAAGATCGGCTATGACGCGGCCTCCAAGATCGCGCGCGCCGCGCATAAGAACGGCACCAGCCTGAAGGAAGAGGCGCTCGCTTCCGGCAAAGTCACGGAAGTCGAATTCGACGAGATCGTGCGGCCGGAGAAAATGCTCGCGCCGAGCGCGTGAGCACACCCGGGCGTCATGGCCGCGCTTGTCGCGGCCATCCACGAAACGCAACGCAACGGATCGGCGTGGATGGCAGGCTCAAGGCCGGCCATGACGGCGGTGGCGTCGCCGCGCCTTCCCCTCGCCATGCATCCGCACTAGGTTCGGCTTCTCACCGGGGAGCTCAATTCATGGCCGCGATCGACGCCGTCCTCACGACGATAGACGCCAATCTCGACGCTTCGCGCGAACGCCTGTTCGATCTTCTGCGCATCCCCTCCGTTTCGACCGATCCCGCCTTCGCGGCCCAATGTCTGCGCGCCGCGAACTGGCTCAAGGATCAGCTCGACGGGCTCGGCTACGCGGCAGAGGTGCGCGAGACGCCCGGCCATCCGATCGTCGTTGGCCACGCCAAGGCGAAGCGCAAGGATGCGCCGCATGTGCTGTTCTACGGCCATTATGACGTGCAGCCGCCGGATCCGCTTGAATTGTGGGAGACCGAGCCTTTCGCGCCGCGGCTTGCCGAGGGCAAGGACGGCGAGGACATCGTCGCCCGCGGCGCCTCGGACGACAAAGGCCAGCTGATGACCTTTCTCGAAGCGTGCCGCGCGTTCGAGGCGAATGGCGGACTGCCCTGCAACGTCACATTTCTGTTCGAGGGCGAAGAGGAGACGGGATCCCCCTCTCTTCCAGGCTTTCTTGCCGCGAACAGGGACGAACTTTCGGCCGCCGATCTCGCGCTTGTCTGCGACACCAGCATGTGGAACGCCTCGACGCCGGCGATCACGGTGATGCTGCGCGGATTGGCGCTCGAAGAGGTGGTCATCAAGGGGCCGAGCCGCGATCTGCATTCCGGCATGTTTGGCGGGCCGGTGCTGAACCCGATCCATGTGCTGGCGAAAATCGTCGCCGATCTGCACGATTCGGAGGGAAAGGTGACGCTGCCGGGCTTTTACGCCGGCGTGCCCGAAATTCCCGAAGACATCGCCGAACAATGGCGCGCCATCGACTTCGACGAATCCAAATGGCTCTCGGAGATTGGGCTGACCCGCGTCGGCGGCGAAGCGGGACGCGGCGTCATGGAGCAAATCTGGGCGCGCCCGACCTGCGACGTGAACGGAATCATCGGCGGCTATACCGGCGCCGGCTCGAAGACGGTGTTGCCGGCGCAGGCGTCGGCGAAATTTTCGTTTCGCCTCGTCGGCGCGCAGGACGCGAAGACGATCCTCGAAAGCTTCCGCAACTTCGTGCGTGAGCATCTGCCGGCGGACGCAAGCGCCGAATTTCTTTCACATGGCGCTTCGAACGCGCTGCAGCTTCCCTTTGGCTCAGAGGCGCTTAATCGCGCGCGCCGCGCGTTGGCGGAAGAATGGGGCAAGGAGCCGGTGCTCGCCGGCTGCGGCGGTTCGATCCCGATCGTCGGCAGCTTCAAGTGCGATCTCAATATGGATTCGCTGATGATCGGCTTCGCGCAAGACGACGACCGCATTCATTCGCCGAACGAGAAATATTCATACACGTCGTTCCACAAGGGAACGCGCTCATGGGCGCGGGTGCTGCATGCGCTGGCGGCGGCTTAGCAATGCTACTATACTGATTTATCTCGTTGAGTTGTGTCGGTTGTTTTTGACGGAATTTTTTGCGACGGGAACCGAAAAATGCTTTTTTCTCGCAGAGATTTGCTCGGCTTGTCCCCGCATGGACCAGCGCTGCAAGCTTGAGTGGCTGTGAAATATTCAGGAGGGAAATCGAACCATGGTGCTCAAACGACCCACGCATTACCGATCCGGCAGTTCCACTAGCGATCGACTCTCACGTGCATGTCTTCAATGGGTCAGACCTCCAGGTAAATGCGTTTCTTAGTCGAGCGCGCCATATCAAAGGCTTAGGTCCAATCTTGCAGAAGTTAGCTTGGGCTGGCGCTCCGACTGGGGACGAGGAACTGGAAGAACTGGTTCGTATCGCAGACAGGCTTAAAGCCTGCGACAGGCTTCAGGCAGACTGGCTCGATACCCGTAGTGATGAGCAATATAAGGTCGGACGCCAGGCCCTGATCGATGCAGCGGACCAATTGGAAAACGAGAACGCCTCCTTAAGAGCGGAGTCCTCGAAGGCAGTCCGGCAAATACGGGACCTTCCTGAGCGTTATTCAGATTATAAATCCAGGAAGTCTCCTACTGCATTCCGATCCGACCCTGTCAGTTCAGCAATAGAAGGCGCTTTGGCATTTATTTTGCGCAATTTCCAATTTCGGTACGTAAATATCTTTGACTACCTTTTCGAATATTCAAAAGGTCGACATCGAAAAGTAGATTTAATGATCTGCCATCTGGTGAATTATGACTGGCCGATCGCGGGAGGAACGCCAACGCTGACCTCAATACCGAAACAGATTGAATTAATGGCTCAAATAAGCGTTTTAACCAGTGGACGAGTGCATTGTTTCGTTCCCTTCGATCCCTTTAAGCAAATTGCCTTCGACCTCGGAGAATGGCCCTACTACTCGCCTCTCGAGGAAGTTGTCCGAGCCGTTGCGGAAAAGGGTTTTCTTGGGGTCAAACTTTATCCGACAATGGGCTTTCAGGCCTATGGCAATAGCGGCAGATCGCCAGAATTTTGGAATCGCGATTGGATTCCCGCGGTTCTGCGGCGACCAGATATTAATGTTCGATTGGATGGTGCGCTCAAATCGCTCTACGAGTGGTGTGCGTCAAATGGAGTGCCAATCATGGCGCATTCGGCGCGATCAAATTCTCCTACGCCCGACTTTGAAGATCTTTCTGGCGCGAAGGGCTGGCAGGAGGCAGTTCGCTGCTTTCCGGGGCTGCGCGTGAATTTCGGACATTTTGGGGAGACTTCGCCAATCGAGAAAGGAACCGATCGGGCAAAGAGTTTTATGTCGCTGATGAATACGCACGCTGGGCGGCATCTCTATGCCGATTCCGGATATTTCACGGAGGCGGTTTCCCGACCGCAAGAATTGACTGCAATCTTGAGGACGTTATTCGAATCGACTAGAGGGAAGGGCTCAGCCGCGCTCGCGCAGAGATTCCTGTATGGAACGGACTGGGAAATGATCGTTCTAGAAGGTGGAGGCGTCAAAAATTATCTAAAGGATTTCGAACAAATCTTTTCTATCTTGGATCAGGATCCAAACTTGGGTGCGCAAGGCAAACTCAGTGATCGTTTTTTTTCGGCCAACGCAGCAAATTATCTTGGCATACATCCGGGCGATCCGAACAGGACGAGACTTGAAACGTTTTATGGTCGTTCGAGGATTACCCATGTCGGATGGATGCCCAAAGTTGACAGGTGCTGCGGCCAAAGAATGATCGCACGGAAGCAATGAATTCCGGACATGCGAAGAGCCCAAGCTTTTCGTATGTGCGAAGCCGGTGGCGCTTGAAGCGCTATATTCATGATCGAGGTTTTCGCCTGAGAAAATGCAAAGCTCTTGACAGTCCGCGTGATCGGCATTCTATTTTGCCACTGACGGTTCCTAACGGGATCAAAATGGGAATGCGGTGAGCGCGCTTCTTCGTGCGCAATTCCGCGGCTGCCCCCGCAACTGTAAGCGGCGAGCCGACGACCACTAAGCCACTGGAGCCATAAGGCTCTGGGAAGGCGGTCCGAGGCGACAACCCGCGAGCCAGGAGACCTGCCGTCGCTTCGTGGTCACGCGCGAAAGCGTCGGGCGGGGTGCACCGATGCGGTCGATGCCCTTCGCCTTCTCGGCGTACGGGCAAAGACCTTCGCAGTGACGGCCCACGTCTCGCTGCGAGTCTACGCGCATGCATTTCCACATTCAGAGCTCCGCCTTGCGCGGCGCGTTTCTGCTGTCGCTATCCCTCTCCGCTTCCGTCGCTATCGCCCAGCAGTCCTTGCCGACCATCGAAGTCGGCCCATTGAGTCCGGCGCAGCCGGGCGAGCCCGCCGCCGACGTCGAAGACCAAACCGTCGTCACGCCGACGCGCGTTGAGCAGCCGGTTGCGAGCACTGGCGCCTCGGTGAGCGTCATTCAAGCGCATGATATCCAGAAGCGCGGATCGCTCGCCTTCAACGACGTTCTGCGCGGCGTTCCGGGACTGGACGTCTTTTCGAACGGCGGGCCCGGCACGCAGACCTCGGTCTTTCTGCGCGGCTCGACGCCCGGCCAGACTCTGGTGCTCATCGACGGCATTCGCATCGGCGATCCGACAAGTACGGACGGTTCGGTCGATTTCGGCCGTCTCATTCCGACCGACATCGAGCGCATCGAAGTGCTGCGCGGCCCGCAATCGGCGCTTTACGGCTCGGACGCGATGGGCGGCGTGATCAATATCATCACCCGCCGCGGCAAGGGCGCGCCACAAGGCTGGATCATGTCGGAGGGCGGCTCCTATGGAACGTCATCGTCGCGCGCGTCGATCTCCGGCGCCGACGCGCACGGTTCTTACGCGCTGTCGATCTCCGGCCTGCACGCCGATGGCTTCCCGCGCTACGGCTATCGTCAGCAGCGCCCGATCGTGATCGGCGATCAGACGACGACGCTGCCACCGCTGCCCGCCGACGATCCCACCAACAACGTCGGCGTCACCGGACGCATCGGATATGAATTCACGGAAGATGCGCGGATCGAGGCGGGCCTCGCCGGCTACGACAGCGCCGTCCGTTACGACAATCCCTACGCCTTCAATCCCTGGAGCGTCTTCGATCCTTTCAATCATCAGCAAGCAACCTTCATGCAGGGCTATGCGCGGCTCGGCGCCGATATGTTCGACAAGATGCTGCGCAACAGGCTGACGCTCTACGCCAATCGCGGCAATCGCGACGCGTGGACGACGGACGCCTGTTTCGACACGCTGACCTTCATGTCGCGGAACTGCCGTTTCGGCTATCTCGGCGGCCGGCGGGGCCTCGAACATCAGAGCGATGTCGCGCTCGGCCCGCTTGGTCTCGCGACCATCGGCGCGCGTGTCGAGACCGAGACCGCGCAAAGCTCGCGCGAAGCCTGGATCGTCGACACATACGCGCCGACTTTCGCCGAGCAGACGACATGGTCGGGCTATGCGCAGCATCAGGTCACCTTCTTCGATCGGCTCGACATTTCCTATGGCGGGCGCGTCGACGCAGTGAGCAGGAACCGAACCTTCCTCACCTGGCGAACGATGGCGAATTTCCGCATCGACGAGATCGGCATGCGGCTGCGCGGCTCCGCCGCGACCGGCGCCAAGACCGCGTCTCTCTATCAGCGGTTTTCCGAATATGGCGATCCAGCGCTCGCGCCCGAACGCGTGCTCGGCTTCGACGCCGGAATCGATCAGAGCTTTTTCGGCGGCCGCGCCACCGCCTCGGTCTCCGTCTTCGCCAATCGCTATGCGAATCTCGTGCAGTTCGGAAAGGCCGAGAGCTGCACCGCGACGCAAATCTTCGGCTGCTATTTCAACGTCGGGCGGGCCGACACGCGCGGCGTCGAATTCTCTGGCGAAGCAAGTCTCGTCCCCGCAGCGCTGCTGTTGCGGGGAAGCTACACTTTTCTCTCAGCGCGCAATCTCGATGACGATCCCGACAGCATTTATGCCGGACGCACGCTCTTGCGCCGTCCGCGAAATAAGGGAATGTGGTCGCTCATCTACACCGGCCTGCCGGGGCTCGACGTCGAAGCGCGCGCCAATATCGTCGGTCCGGCGCATGATGTGGATTTCATCTTCAATAAGCGCGTGATGCTCGCGCCCTATGTCCGGCTCGATCTCTTCGCCAATTACAAGCTCACCGACCAGCTGACGCTTCATGGGCGCATCGAGAATCTCAACAATGCGCTCTACGAGGAGGTCTACAATTATTCGACGACGGCGCGCGCCTTCTATGGCGGCGTGAAATACGCCTGGTGAGGAGGAGATCGACATGCAAATGACTTCAGTCAGAACGCCAAGCATAGCGCCACGACGTATCGTCGAGCCTGACGGCGCAATGCTCGATGTCTTTTCTCTGCCGACGGACGCGGCGAGTCTCGAAGAACTCATTCGCGACCTTTTCAAAAATCACTGGCGCGAGATCGTCTTCGGACCGATCATTCAAGGCGCGGCGTGGGAAATTCACGCCGACCGCGCGCCGACGCGGATCAGGCTGCTCGACGGCTATCTCACCGTCGCTTTCGGCGTCACGCATTTTCACGTCTGCATCGGCGAGAACAAAGGATCACGCGCTCGGCCGACGTCGCCCGAGCTTGCAAAGCTGAGGCGCACGTCGCGCGCCGAGCTCTATCGCCGACGGAACACGAGCTGCGTGCCAATGTCGTGGGGACTGCAATTGTTCAACGGCGCCGGCGAGCAGCAGATCACCGTGCTGCTGCCCAACCCGTTCCTCGATGCGGCGACCGACAAAGTTCTGAAGGAGCCGGATTGGTCGCGCCTGGCGCTCTGGGACAAATTGCGCGCGCGCTGGTTCGGCCTGCACGAGCCCGATCCCGCCGATCGGGCCGCGACTCCATCGTGCAGCGGCTGACACGCCGCGCTTTCGATTTCAATTCCCCCGCCTTCGCTTGAAAGGAGAAACCTCATGTCGCTGACACTTTCCACCGTTTCGAAGATCAACCGCCGCGCGCTTTGGGCGGCGACATTCATCGCCGCCAGCGTTCTGTTCAGCTTCGCCTGGGCTTGCGCCTTGCCGCTCGCCGGCTTCGCCGCTGTCGCGGCGCTGCTGCTGACGGGCGCAGTGTGGCTCACGAATCAGGCGATGGGCTTTCTCTTCCTGCATTATCCGACCGATCCCACAACGCTGTTTTGGGGCGGCGCGCTCGGCGTCGTCGCTCTGCTGTCCTGTGAAAGCGCCGGCCTGCTCGCCCGCCGCTTTCCCGGCCTCAGGGGCGGGCTCGCTGCTTTCCTTGCTTCCTTTGTCGCTTATGAGAGCCTGATTCTGGCCGTCACCGCCGCGACGGGGCCCGGCGTCGACCATTTCACCGCGCCGGTCGTCGCACAAATCTTTTTCATCAACCTCGGCGCCTTTGCGGGATTGTTGATTCTGAAAGCCGCAGTAGCGAATCGCGATCTGTCTGAGACTTTCGCCTCGCGACCGACCTAGACGTGACCCCAAAGCGAAGCTTGACCTCTGAACCCAGTCTTGGTGGCTTCGACCATTGAGGCGCAGGAACCGGCAAAAAATTTTCATGCAACGAACAATGCGCTTGTTGCCGGCCTCTCGAAAAATAAAGCCCAGCTTGCACAGCTGGGCTTTATTTAGAGCTTATGAAAAGGAGACCAAAGTCATCAGGCTCTCCTCACCAAACCCACCACCGCGGAAATAACGAAAAAGACGAGCGCCACCCAGAATAAAATGCGCGCGCCTTCCATCGCTGTTCCCGCGACGCCTCCAAAGGCAAAAAAGGCTGCGATGATCGCGACGATCAAGAATACGATTGCATATTGAAGCAAGCTTCCCATGCCGGCCGCCGTCAAGAGAGATGCAATCCACGCGCAGCCGCGAGATTCGCCTTATTCGGTCGCGCGATGAATCGCTTCTTTAGCGCTCTTGGCGAGTTCCTGCACTTTCGTAGTTGCCGTGTCCAATGCGTCGGCAACTGCATCTTTCGCTTCGCCGAGCGCCGTTTGACCCTTTCCTTTTAGCTCCTGCGCCAGGCCTTCGCCTTCAAGTTCGGGGGAGTCGCTGATTTTCCCCGCGGCTTGTTTCGCCGAACCCACGGTCTCATTGATTGAGCCCTTAATTTTATCGCTAACCGAACCCATGGGCGTTCTCCATCGTTAGGACTAAGATCACTGTCAGAACTCTTGCGCTGAAGGCATGTTCCCGCGGACGAAAAATTATTGATCTGTTGTGGACGCTCCGGCCAACCCTAAACCAGGAGCCAGCTGTCTTGCCGGCCAGGATGCGGCGCCAGTCGCTTTTGTTGGCGAAAAGAACGTCGTCGCGGATTGCAACGACGCAGCAGCGCGTCATCTGCGCACTCTTATCGACGACATGATGATATTTTGGGCGCCATGCCACGAAGACTGTCGGTTCGCGTCCAAGATAGCGTGAGACCCGTTGACGAAGCTTCGTCATGACTCTCAGCGGCCGTCGAGACTCACATTCGCCGCGCTGGGGCCGTCAGTTCGATGGTCGCGAGAAAGGCTCCGCAAAATCAGGAAGTCTGGCGATCGGCTGTTCAAAGTTCAGTGGCCCAGCCAATGTCACGCGCACGGCTGCAGGCTCGAGCGGCTTGAAATGCCGATCCATGACGCCGACGCCACAAACCTGGGCGGGAGCAACGCCTGCGACGCATTGCGCGTAAAGGGGATCGCTCGGCAGGAGTGAGCCATAGGCAAATGTGATCTGGTCGGAGCGAGAGTTGAAAACATTGAAGGCGTCGAACTGCAGTCGCCAGCCATCCGCCCATCGATAGCCCACTCGCGCGTTCAACGTGCCGGTCGCCGGGGAATTGAAATAGCCGTCCTCGGTGAGCGCCCTGGCCCCGAAATAGCGATACTTCAGCGCGCCGAACCATCCGGTCGTCTCGCCCATCTCCAATCCGCCCATCGCCGTCACCGCGATGGCGTTCGACAGATAGTTGCCGGGCGCATTGCCCAAGAATGTCCCATAAGGCAATGCGTCAGGCGCCATCAAATCGAGCCACGCCAAAGTCTGCGCAACGTCGACGCCGCGGTAGCGCGCCTGAACAAGCGCCACGTCGCCGTCAAATCTGATCCAGGCGTTCGGGGCGTATTTGTTGACGAGTTCAATGCCATATCTGCGACTCGGGCGACCGAAGATGGTCGTGCCGCTGTCGCCGACAAACTGGTTCTCCGATTCGAGATTGAGCCAGAAGAGGCTGATGCTGGAATCGAGCCCCTCGATGAATTTGGCGCGGGCGCCGATCTCGGCACCGCGTGATTTCACCAGCAGCGGAATTGAAGCCGCCTGAACGAAGCCGTCATTGTCCGCAAGTTCGGCTGTGGAGAATTGCAGCACCGCGCCCCTTGCGTCGGTCGAGTGGAAGCCTTCGCCGTAATTGGCGTAAAATTCCGTCTTGTAGAAAGGGCCGACGATGATCGAGAGCTTCGGGCTGAACAGCGCCGCATTCTTTACGCCCTGGTTGAATGGTCCCGTGAGAAGGAACGCCGAGAGGCCAGTGCTCGCCGCGAGTTTCGGCGCGTCAACCAGCGTTTGAAGCGAGCTTACGGCGGCGTTGTAATAGTCGAAGCGCGCCCCGGTGACGGTCTTCAGCCAGGGCGTCCAGCGCACCGCCGTATCGGTCCAGAGGCCGATGCTGCCTTCGCCGACGGCATTGTTGCTGAGCGTGTCATAGAGTTGTCGACGGACGCTCTCCTGCAAGCCAAGTCGGATGTCGTCGTAGCGTCCCTGAAAGCCGACGCGGGTCTCGATTGGCGCGCCATTCACATCGGCCCATCTGATCGCATGCTGCGCGTTAAGGCCGACGACCGTGCGATAGTCGAACTGACGGATTTGGTCGCCCAAATCCTGATGCCCCAGGAAATAGGTGTAAGTGCTGTAGAGGTCCAAGGTCGAATGGACGACATAGGCTTCGACGCGCGTGGCGTGATTACCCTCAATCTGACTCCAGCGCGACGAGAGCGAGAAGCGCGAAGTCGCGCCGCCGGCGGTTGGGTCCATCGTGCCCCAGCGCGACAGCAACCCGGCGCTGACCGCGCGACTCGGAATTTGGTCCGTTCCATACCATTTGTTGGCGTAGCCCATGAAGGTCACGGAGGCGCCGTCCTCTTGCGTGCCGCGCGACCAGCGCAACACGCTGTTGAGACGCCGCATATTGTCGCCGCGCTCCCAGGGTCCGTTGTAGTATTGCGCTTCGACCGCGCCATAGGTGGAGCCCCCGGCGAAATCCTGGTAAGGCGCGACAGCGAGCGCTCGCGCATAGGCGAAACTGCCGCCAGTGAGCTGGAAGTAGCCTTTGTCGATCCTGTCGTTGTATTGCATGTAGATCGAGCCCGCCGACGAGAAGTCGCCGTCTTGCGCGTCATACGGCCCTTTGCGGGCGAGCACGTAAGACAACAGCTCGGGGATCAGGAAATTGCTGTCCGCGTAGCCCTGGGCATGGCCATGGGTGCGCATATTGAGCGGCATGCCGTCGAGATAGAGCGCGAGATCGGTGCCATGGTCGAGATTGAAGCCGCGCAGGAAATATTGGTTCGCCTTGCCTTCGCCGCTGTGCTGGGTGACGACGAGTCCGGGCACGATTTCCAGCGCGTCGCCGGGCCGCGCGAAGGGAAGCGCGTTGACCTCCTGGCCAGTGAAGAATTTCTCGCTTGAGGCGGTGATCGGCGGCGGCGTCGGGCCCGCGGGCGGCGCGGGGCGGGCGATAGCCGCGACAATTGGCGAAGCGCGCGGCGGTTGCGGCGGCGCATGAACGGATCGTCCCGGCGCGGGCGCATGGGAACGCGTTGCCGGGGCCGCCCGATGCGCGCCGACTTGTATGGTGGGGAGCGCGGTTTGAGCGAGCGCCGTTAGCGGAGCGAGTGCCGCGAGGATCGAAGCAAGGCGGACCGCGGCTGAAGAAACATGCATGGCAAGGCTCGCAGCAGACCGGACCGTCACTGCGACTGGCCACGCCCATTTAAGCGCGCAAGGCGCCAAAATAGGCTTCACCCACATCGGCGCCCACCGCCCGATGCTTCGCGCGTGACCACGATGACGGCAGGTCTCCTGGCTCGCGGGTCGTCGCTCAAAGGCCGCCTTCCCGGAACATTGGCTCCAGTGGCTGTTTTGGTCTTTGACTCGCCGCTTACAGTTGCGGGGGCAGCAGCGGCATCGCGCGACGATGCGCTCACCGCATTCCCTATTGATCCCTTGCGGGAACCGTCGGTAACAGTAAGCGTTAAATGCGATTTTCAAGTCAAGCCGATTAGGCGGACGGGCGTTGCGCCTGCGCCTTTTTCAAAAGCAGTGATGCAGAAGCGCCACAGGTCGCTCGATGTGCGGTGCCTCAACCAAGGTCCTCGGTTTGACCGAGATTGGGAGGTTGCATAAGCCCAATCGCGCCAGGCGCGCTTGTGAAAACGCCGGCCTGCTGGCGCGGCGCTTTGATGGTTTCGCCGGCGGGCTCGCGGCTTTGCTTGCTTCCCTTGTTGACTATGAGAGACTCGTTCAGGCGGTCACCGCAGCGACTGGCCCTGGCGTCGACCATTTTACGGCGCCGATCTTCTCACGAATCTTTTTCATCAACCTCGACGCCTTTGCGGGACTGTTGATATTGAAGGGCGCAACTGCGGCGGCGAGTCGCAATGCCGCGAAGACTTTCGCCTCGCGGCCGAGCTAGGGGCGAAGGAGCCGTTGGCGAAGGCCAGGTCGCGAGCCGGAGCGGACCCTCAAAAGGCGCGCATTGCCTTGCCGCGCCGTCGCCGGGATTGTGGAAGCGAACTTTGGCGCCCGTCCGATTTGCCATGCGAGCAAAAAGGGGCTGCATCGGGGGATACAGGTCCACAAAGTGTCCCGAAAGCGGCCCAGCTAACCGGATCAACTGCATGGGCTCAACTTTACGAAACCGTCAGTTTGAGAGAAGTTTTGACCCGGCGCCCGATGTCCTGAATTTCCAATATTAATCCCAGGCGTCGCTGCCGGAGGACGATCGTGCCGACCATCGTTTCCATCCATGGAACTTATGCTGCGGGGCCCGAAGCAGGTGATCAGTGGTGGCAACGCGGATCGCCATTCGAACGCCATCTTCGGGAATGCATCGAGCCCAAAGAGGGCGCCCTCTCCTTCGATCCCCTGCAATGGGAGGGCCACAACAGCGAGGTCTCCAGGCGAAAGGCTGCGGAAAAGCTGCTCAAGCTATGTGAGGCGCTTGAGGAAAGGGCGGAGCAATACGTCTTGATTGGTCATTCTCACGGGGGCTCGGTCGTAAGCAACGCGTTGCTACTAGCCAGCGAAGCGAAATTGCCGCTGCCCAACCTCATGCAAGCAGTCACGGTCGGGACGCCTTTCATCCACGTCGCCAAGCGTAGCGTCTTATTGAGCATTGCTGTTCCCGTTCTGCTCATCGCTGTGTTTCTTGTCGCGCTCGGCGCAGCGGTCTCCTCCGCGACAACCCCCGAAGGCTTTCTCAATGGGCAGCTTATAGCCCTCGACCCTGCCTTTAAACCTAAGCCAAGTTGCAGCGAGGGTTCGCAATCCGTTTCCAAACCGCTACAAGGTCAGCCAATACAACTCACCTGTTACGACCATTTTTGGCAAAGCCCTTCGGAGATCATCGGCTATACATACAGACTTGTTGTAGGCTTTGCCTTCTTGTTCATCGTCAGGCTCTTTATCGACGAACGTGCTAAGGCGGACAGTGCGATCAGCCGGGCCAATGTCCACAGGACAAGCGAGCAGTACGCATCACGGTGGTTAGGGCTTGCGCATCCGCTCGACGAGGCGATCGGAGGGCTGTCCCGCGTGGTTAATGCGAGACCGATCGCGTTAATTCCCAAGCTAAAGGAAAATATTTCGGCTGTTTTCGTTCTATTGAATTTTGCGGTCGCGTCGATTTTCGTCTTCATATGGCTTGGATTGTTCTCGGCGGCTAATAATTCGCAACCGTCATTGTTCAATTCCGGTGACCATTTGCCGAAGCCCGCTTTTACGATCATGGAATATCTGGAGCAGGCGCTAAGAATTGGCGTGCCACTCGCCATTACTCTCGCTGCATGCCTAGTCGTTGTCTGTATATTCAAATGCCTAAGCCTAGCATGGGTTGGCGCCCTTATCGGTGATCTCTTGCAGCGCCTCTTGCTCCGTCTAGACTTCCCCGGGCAAAGTGCCACCAAAATTGCGGATAGGCCGATGTGGTCGGCGCAGCCACCGGTGACCATGCCCGCCGACCTTGCCGAACAGTTGACCGTTTTTGATGAGTCTCAATCACTGGCGGTCGTTCAGACGTTGCGCCGCGAAGTCTACTCGGCCCTGAAATCGGACAATGCGGAAGCTCTTCCGAATTTCTCCGAGGTGATGGCCGCCTTCGAGCTTGCGCATAAGAGCTATTTCAACTCCCCTCTTTTCAGAACGCTTATGTTCGCCGCTCTGGCGGAGCAACCGGCTTTCCGAGCTACACCTATCCTTACGACCGACCCGGACTTCAATCGAATGAGGGAATGGCTAAGATCATCCCGATTACAAGAAAAGAAGTAAGCGGCGATGTTGCGTTCGGCGCGCCTTGCGACGGCGCGCGCCATGTCAAGACGCGCGCTCGCCCCTCCGCCTCTCCCGGAACGATGAAGTCGCGCAGCGGCGGCAGCGCGTCGCTCGCATCGCTCGAGGCGCTGTTAGCTGACCCATTCGTGTCATTCCTGAAGGCGGATGCACCGGAAGCGATGACCCGCGGCGCGATCGGCCGCCCCTTCGATCCAGACCGCGCGCGACCTCCCTAGAGCAACGCAATTCCATCGCCTGAAGGTTACGACGCCGTCGCCAGCGCTTGATACGCCAGCGGCAGCAAATGCGCGAGCAGCGCGCCCCACGCGCGCTGTCCGCTGTCGCCGGCAATCAGGTCCTGGCGGATCTCGACCTCGACGTGAAGCAGGCCGCGTCGCTCGCCATGCACCGGAATAGTGTAATCCGATTCATCGGTCACGCTATAGGGCTCATTGTCGCCGACGATGAGTCCTTCTTCACGTCTGAGCGAAGCGATCAGCATATTGGCGAAACGCGCGTCGCGATTGTAAAGCACGCCAGCATGCCAGGGCCGCGCCGCGCCCATGAAGACCGGCGTAAAACTATGCAGCGCGATCAATGCCGCCGGCCGGCCCTCCCGCCATCGCCGATCAAGCTCGGCTTTGATCCGATCATGATAGGGCTGGAAAATCTCGCGCAGGCGCGCGTCCTTCTGGACTTCGTTCAAGCTGACGTTTCCAGGGATCGGGGTAAACTCGCTGATTTCGGGGATTGACGTCTGTGACCCCGGCGCGCGGTTGCAGTCGATAACGAGGCGCGAATAGTTCTGCTGCACCAAAGTGGCGTCGAGCGCATCCGCCACGAAGCGCGAAACCGCGGCTATGCCAATGTCCCAGGCAATGTGGCGCGCCAATTCGCTCTCCGGAACGCCGAGCCGGCCGAGCGCGCGCGGGAGAGAATTTCCCGCGTGATCAACCACGATCACAAACGGCGAGAGACCGTTTTCATTATGCACAATGATCGGGGCCGGTTCGTCGGCTGCCAACAGGCTGTATGGCGTTCCATTCATTGGCGTTCTCTTTCATTGGACTGGCGGCGCCGCAGGGCGACAAACGAGTCCCGTTCCTGGCGCGGAAATTGCCTGCTATCGGAACTTGCTTTATCCGCAACATGGATCAGCGCGAGACCGCAATGCCGATTCTCACCGTCCGACACGTCACGACTTACCATTATGCGCAGCCTGTCGCGTTCGGCGAGCACCGGATGATGCTGCGTCCACGCGACGATGATGACCAAATCGTGCTCGAGTCCGAACTCGAAATTACGCCCGCGCCGAGCCAGATCTCCTGGACGCGGGATATTTTCGGCAATCATGTCGCGACGGCCCGTTTCGCGGAACCCGCCTGCGAGCTTCGCGTCGAAAGCACCATGCGCCTCCGCCACGCGCCAACCGACTTCAAAGAAGCCGATATTGAGGACTTTGCGCGGAGCCATCCGTTTGCCTACGGCGAGGAAGAGAGCCGCGATCTCGCGCGCTTCCTCACGCCACAGTCGCAGCATCCTCGGCTCGATCGCTGGGCCGCCACGTTCCTGCGTGAGGACGGCTCGGCCGACACCCACAAGCTTCTCGTCGAGATGACGCAGACCATCAACCGGACCTTCAAACATGTGGCGCGACACGAGAAGGGCGTGCAGGACCCGGTCCAGACTCTGGAACTCGCCAGCGGAAGTTGTCGCGACCTTGCGACGCTCATGATCGCGGCGCTGCGCTCGCTTGGCATCGCCGCGCGATTCGTTTCCGGATATCTGCATCTTGACGATGATGACGACGACGGCGACATCGGGGGCAACACCCATGCTTGGGTCCAGGCCTATATCGCCGGCCCGGGCTGGGTTGACTTCGATCCATCGAGCGGCATGTTCGGGAATCGGAATTTGGTGCGCATCGCGGTCGTGGATGAGCCAAGGGAAGCGATTCCGCTGCAAGGAACATGGATCGGGACGGCGTCCGACCATCTCGCCATGAAGGTCGCCGTCAAAGTCGCCGCTGCTGCGGACGCCGAATGCGGCGCTCTCATGAGCGCGGGAGGATAATGCTCGACCGTTGCGACGGCTCCGCTTGTTCGAGCAAAGGAGGCTTTCCGATGAAGATTCGCGTCGGCTACGAAATCTCCTATGACTGCCCGCAGCCGACGCCCATGATTCTGACGCTGAGCGTCCATCCCTCGCGCCTCGCCGATGTGCTGACCGCCGATCGCATGCGCCTCGATCCGCCCCTCCCCGCCAACACCTATCACGACAGTTTCGGCAATTTCTGCCATGTCATCCGCGCCCCTGCGGGCCGGCTGACAATGTCGTCGGACTTTCTTGTTCAGGACGACGGGAGGCCCGATCCAATCGCCGCGGCGGCCGAGCAGCATGCGCTCGAAGACCTGCCGGTGGAGGTTCTGATTTATCTGCTCGGCAGCCGCTATTGCGAGACCGATCGCCTGTCGGACTTGGCGTGGTCGCTTTTCGGTCAGGTTCCGAAGGGTTGGCCGCTGGCGCAGGCGATCTGCGACTATGTCCACGATCGCATCGCGTTCGATTACGAGCACGCTAGCCCAACAAGAACGGCGTGGGACGCGAATAAGGAGCAACGCGGCGTGTGCCGCGACTTCGCCCATCTCGCTGTCGCATTATGCCGCTGCATGAATATGCCCGCGCGTTACTGCACCGGCTATCTTGGGGACATCGGCGTGCCGCCAGACGAATCCTTGATGGATTTCAGCGCCTGGTTCGAAGTCTATCTCGGTGGGCGCTGGCACACGTTCGACGCCCGCCACAACACGCCGCGAATCGGGCGCATCCTGATTGCGCGCGGACGAGATGCGACCGACGTCGCGATGGTCACCTCATTTGGCCCGTGCACGCTCGCGAGCTTCAGGGTCATCGCCGAGGAGATTCCGGCGCCGGCGGCGGCGATCACGTGACTTCTTTTTAACGCCTGGCTGAGCAGGTTCGTCCTTTTCTGCAGCGGCGCCGAATATCTCCAAGCTAATGTCTGCTACTTGCGCGAAGCCACCGCTGCGACTCGCGAAACTTCAGCCGCCGAGCATCCGGTCGCCATGTCCGCTCTGCTGGTCCGCGAGCCGCGCCAGAGCGAACAACAAATCGCTTAAGCGATTGAGATAGGCGAGAGCGTTGTCGGGCGCCGGCGGCGCTTCGAGCGCGGCGATGCTGCGCTCGGCGCGCCTGGCGACGGCGCGGGCCATGTGGAGACGCGCGCTCGCCTCCGCCTCTCCCGGATAGATGAAATCGCGTAAGGGTGGCAGGGCGTCGCTGGCGCGGTCGATCTCGATTTCGAGCGCCGCGATTTCGGCGTCGTCCAATAGGATATCGATCTGACGCGCTTCGGCGCTGACGATGGCGCTGATTTTATAGAGCGCCTTTTGCGCGCCGCACAAAAGATCGTCGGATTGCGGAAAGGCGACGCGCGCGAGCCCGAGGCTCGCCGACAATTCGTCGAGATCGCCGACGGCGGCCACGCGCGGATCGAATTTCGCCGCGCGCCGGCCTGAGAAGAGACTGGTCTGTCCCCGGTCGCCTTTTTTCGTATAGAGCTTCATCGCCGTCCTACGCACCCCGGTCTCTCGTTACGCCACGCGCGCCTGATGGTCATGCCTAAAGCGCCTTGCTCAAAAAAGCTCCGGCGAGGGCGGATCGGCAAGACGCAGTTTGGATAGCGGCTTCGCCCGCGGTGGCGCCATCATTTTATTTCGCACTGGCCCGGAATTCCGCATGAAAAGAGCCGCGGGCGCGTCATTCGGCCACTCGCCTTCCGGACGCGGATCGGCTATGTAAGAAATCGTCCAAACTAGACGGCAGGCAGGACGGGGGCCGCGCCGTGGACTTCGGGGCAAATAAAAATCAAAGGGTTGGAGCATGGTCTATCGGCGTTACTTCGAGGCCGCCGTCTCCCGTCTGAAGGACGAGCGCCGTTACCGCGTCTTTGCGCATCTGGAGCGCGACGTCGAGGCTTTTCCGCTGGCGAACTGGCATCGCGACGACGGCTCGGTGGAGCCGGTGACCATCTGGTGCTCGAACGACTATCTCGGCATGGGCCAGCACCCCGACGTGATCGCCGCCATGGTCGAGACGGCGAACAAGGTCGGCGCGGGCGCAGGCGGCACGCGCAATATCTCCGGCACCAGCCACGCCATCGTCGAGCTTGAGCGCGAGCTCGCCGACCTGCATGGCAAGGAACGCGCGCTCGTCTTCACCTCCGGCTGGATTTCCAACCTCGCGGCGATTTCGACGATCGCCGACCTCTTGCCCAATTGCGTCATCCTCTCCGACGCCTCCAATCACAATTCGATGATCGAAGGCGTGAAGCGCTCGCGGGCCGAAAAGAAAATCTTCCGCCACAATGATCTGGCGCATCTCGAAGAATTGCTGATCGACGCAGGCGATCGGCCCAAGCTTGTGATCTTCGAAAGCCTCTATTCGATGAACGGCAATATTGCGCCGGTCGCCGACATCGTCGCGCTCGCCGAGCGCTATGGCGCGATGACCTATGTCGACGAGGTGCATGCGGTCGGCATGTATGGCGCGCGCGGCGGCGGCGTCTGCGAACGCGAAGGCGTGATGGACCGCGTCAATGTGATCGAGGGCACGCTCGCCAAGGGCTTCGGCACGATGGGCGGCTATATCGCCGGCGACGCGGCGGTGATCGACGCGATCCGGTCCTACGCCGCTTCGTTCATTTTCACCACGGCGCTGCCGCCGGCCGTCGCCGCCGCCGCTTGCGCCGCCGTGCGTCTGCTCAAGCGCCGGCCAGACCTGCGGGCGGCGCATCAACGCGTCACGCATATCACCAAGCACGCGCTTGCCGCCGCCGGCCTGCCCGTGCTCGAAAATGGCTCGCATATCGTGCCGGTGATGGTGCGCGACGCCGAACTCTGCAAGGCGGCGAGCGACCTGCTGCTCGAACGCCACTCGATCTATATTCAGCCGATCAACTACCCGACTGTGGCGAAGGGAAGCGAGCGGCTTCGGGTCACGCCGACGCCGCGCCACACGCATGCGCATATCGCGAGCCTCGTCGAATCGCTCGTCGACGTTTGGCAGACGCTGGGCATTCCGTTCGTCGAACCGCCGTCGCATCTCCATGTCGAGGCGAAGAGCGACGAGAAGTGCAGCTATCCCGAAATCAAACTCGCGGCGCAGTGAGCGGGCGCGGCGACGGCCGTTATGAACGGGCCGCGCTCACAACGTGAAGCGCGCGTGCGCACTCATAAAATCTAGGGCTCCGAGACCACAGTTCCGTAGCTATCCAATGAAGGCCGCCATTCGATCAGCGGTGTTCGTATGCTCAGATAAAGCGGGTGTTTCGGCGAGCCGTCGAGGTTGCATCCGAGCGCGTAGATCGGCGGTTCGCACTCCCGGACCGCTCGATGCACATCCTTTAAGCGATCTCGAACGCGCTGTTTCAGATCGTGGGGCGGCCGGATATTCCCGTAAGCCGCGACGACGAGACCGCGTGTCGCCGCCGCTTCTCGGAGCGCTTCACGGATGTATCCGTCATTGTCCGGCCCGCACGGATCATCCATCCCCCATAGCTCTTTGGGATCGGTAGCGATGCCCGCCCAGACGTTGATGAAGGTGAGCTTCGAACAGCCCCACTCCTTTGCGAAACTGATGCCGCGCCGGCTTGTCGCGTCATCCTGGATTTCGCACGCAGTGCTCGGATTATGAAGAAGAAAAACGGCGACAGGGCCCTCTTTTGCGAACGTCCGCTCCAACCTGTATCGATAACGCCGACACTTTGAAAATACGGCGTTCGACAGTCCTAAATCGAAGGTGGTTTGTTTCACGCTCCCGGCTTGCTTCAATTTCGAAAATCTCGCCTGCCAAACCCGGCCCTTTTAGCTCAGGTCTGCGCCGGTCTATGTACGCCCCACGCTCACATAGGTGAAGCCGCGCTTGCGCACGTCGGCCGGGCGATAGACGTTGCGCAGATCGACGATGATCGGCTGCTTCAACAGGCTCTTCACCCGATCGAGATCGAGCGCGCGGAAGGCGTCCCATTCGGTGACGATTGCGAGCGCCTCCGCGCCTTCCAGGGCCGAATAGGCGTTGTCGTGGAACGTGACTTCCGGCATCAGCGGACGCGCCTGCGCCATGCTCTCGGGGTCATAGGCGTGCAGCTTGGCGCCATCGCCGGCGAGAGAGGCGACGATGGCGAGCGAGGGCGCGTCGCGCATGTCGTCGGTGTTGGGCTTGAACGCCAATCCTAAGAGCGCGATCTTCTTGCCGCGCACCGAACCGCCGAGCGCGTTGATCACCTTGCGCGCCATGGCGCGTTTGCGCGCGTCATTGACCGCGACCACCGTTTCGACGATGCGCAGGCTGGCGCCCTCGTCCTGTCCGGTCTTGATCAGCGCCAGCGTATCCTTCGGAAAGCAGGAGCCGCCGTAGCCGGGGCCGGCGTGCAGGAATTTCCCGCCGATGCGCTTGTCGAGACCGATGCCGCGCGCGACGTCCTGCACGTCGGCGCCCACTTTCTCGCATAGATCGGCGATTTCGTTGATGAAGGTGATCTTGGTCGCGAGAAACGCATTGGCGGCGTATTTGGTGAGTTCCGACGTGCGGCGACCGACGAAGACCAGCGGCGGCGCATTGAGCGACAGCGGACGAT
>NZ_JAKFWS010000054.1 GCF_021731785.1 Methylocystis sp. | reverse complement strand
ATCAGGGCGAGCGCGACCGCCGAATCGAACTTGTCGAGGCGCCGCGTTTCGGCATCGTCGGCAAGGATCAGATCATCCGCGCCCGCGTCGTCGATCTTGGCGGCGACGGCGCGCGCATCCCGATCTCGGTGCGCCGCGACGGCGAGGCGCTGCCGACCTTCAGCCCCGCGCCCGGCGACATCGTCAGCATTCCGGTGCGCATCGAACATGGCGGGCAAAATGTCGTCGAACTCGAAATTCCGCCGGCGCCCGGCGAGCTGACGCCGCTCGACAACAAAGCGGTGCTGGCGATTGAAGGCGTGCGCGACCGGCTCAAGGTTCTGCTCGTGTCGGGCGAGCCGCATCCCGGCGAGCGGAGCTGGCGCAATCTTCTGCGCGCCGACGCCAATGTCGAACTGGTGCATTTCACCATTCTGCGGCCGCCTGAGAAGCTCGACATCACCCCGGCGAGCGAATTATCGCTGATCGCCTTTCCCACCGCCGACCTCTTCGGCCGCAAGATCAACGAATTCGATCTCATCATCTTCGATCGCTATTCGAGCCAGACGACTCTGCCCTCGATCTATTTCGAGAACATCGCCAATTACGTCGAGAACGGCGGCGCGTTCCTGGCGGCGGTCGGCCCCGACTATGCGACGTTGCGCGGGCTCTATTACTCGCCGCTTGAAAACATTTTGCCGGCGCGCCCTGACGGCGCGCTGTTCGAACAGGCGTTCCGCGCCCGCGTCAGCAAGGATGGCGAGAAACATCCGGTGACGCGCGGACTGGCCGGCGCCAATTCCGAGCCGCCGAATTGGGGCGAATGGTTTCGGCAGGTCGACGCCAATGTAGTGAAGGGCGATTCGATCATGTCCGGCGTGCGCGACAAGCCGCTGCTGGTGCTGTCGCACGAAGGCAAGGGCAGGGTGGCGCTGCTGCTCTCCGACCAGATCTGGCTCTGGGCGCGGGGCTTCGAGGGCGGCGGCCCGCATGTCGATCTGATGCGCCGCCTCGCCCATTGGCTGATGAAGGAGCCGGATCTCGAAGAGGAGGCGCTACGCGCGGCGGCGCATGGCCGCGAGGTCAGCGTCGAGCGCCAGACGATGAAGGAAAGGTCCGCGCCGGTGATGGCGACAGCGCCGTCGGGCGCGCGCGACGAGATCGCCGTCGCTCAGAGCGAGCCTGGACTGTGGCGGGCGCGTTTTGACGCCAAGGAAATGGGCCTGTGGCGCTTCGAGAGCGAAGGCCTCACGGCGCTCGTCAATGTCGGCCCGCCCAATCCGCGCGAGTTGCGCGAAGTCGCGTCGACGACGGAAAAACTGCAGCCGCTGGCGGAGGCGACGGGCGGCACGGCGCGACGACTGTCGACTGGCGGCGCTGATACGGTCTCCATGCCGCGGGTCGTGGAACTCCGCGACGCCAACCGCTATGGCGGCTCGGACTGGATCGGGATCAGACAGACTGGCGCCTCGACGCTGGTCGGCGTCGAAATCGCGCCGCTCGGTTTGGGATTGTGGGCGATGCTGGCGCTGCTCGGCGCCGTGGTTGCGGCCTGGGCTTGGGAAGGGCGGAGGTAGGCAGGTTTTCTCCTTCTCCCGCTTGCGGGAGAAGGTGTCGCACGAAGGCGCGACGGATGAGGGCTCTCACCCGACCCGGCTGTGCCGGGCCACCCTCTCCCGCAAGCGGGAGAGGGAAAGGCCTGCCTTTCCTGCTAATCTCCGTCATCTAGGAGATTCGCCTTTGCCCACCTACCGCTCAATCGGCCTCATGTCCGGCACCTCCATGGACGGCGTCGACGTCGCGCTGATCGAAACCGATGGCGACGCCGCCGTCGCCTTCGGGCCGACGGGGCACTACCCCTATAATGACGCCGACCGCGCGCTGCTGCGCAATGCGCTCGCCGAAGCGGCGACGCTCGAGGATCGCGACGCGCGGCCGGGCGTTCTCGCCTTCGCCGAGCGGATGGTCACCGACCGTCACGCCGAGGCGGTCGAGACGCTGATTCGGGACAATGAGATCGACCCGGCGAGCGTTGCGATCGTCGGCTTTCATGGCCAGACGGTGCTGCACCGTCCCAAGCAGGGTCTCACCATTCAGATCGGCGACGGTCCGGCGCTGGCCGCGCGTCTCGGGCTCGACGTCGCCTATGATTTTCGCGCCGCCGACATCGCCGCCGGCGGCGAGGGCGCCCCGATTGTGCCCGTGTTCCACCGCGCGCTGGTCGTCGCCGGCGGCATGAAGGGCGAAGTTGCTTTGCTCAACATCGGCGGCGTCGCGAATGTGACTTACGTCGCCGACGGCGAGGAGCCGATCGCCTGCGACACCGGCCCTGGCAATGCGCTCATCGACGATCTGATGCTCCAGCGCACCGGCGCGCCGATCGACCGCCATGGCCATACGGCGGCGCGCGGGCGCGTCAACGAAGCGACGCTGCTCAAGATGCTGGCGCATCCGTTCTTCGATCAGCCGCCGCCGAAATCGCTCGACCGCAACGCCTTCGCGCTCGACGCCATCGCCAAGCTCTCGACCGAGGACGCCGCGGCGACGCTGACCGCCTTTACCGCAGCCTCGGTGCTGCGGCTGTTTCCGCATCTGCCAACGCAGCCGCAATTGCTCATCGTCTGCGGCGGCGGCGCGCGCAATCCGATCCTGGTGCGCGAACTCGTCATGCGCCTGCCATGCAAGGTGACCACGGCCGACGCGGTCGGCTGGTCAGCGGATTCGATGGAGGCGCAGGCCTTCGCCTATCTCGCCACTCGGCTGCTGGAAGGGCTGCCGATCACCTTCCCGACGACGACCGGCGTCGCCGAGGCGCTGCCCGGCGGCGTGTTGGCGCGCGCGGCAGGGTCGTCGGTCATTCCCGGCAGGCCGCAGGCCTGACCGGGAATCCAGAGCCAATGTAGGAAGGCTGATTTTGCGCTGGATTCCCGATCGCGCTTCGCGCCTCGGGAATGACAAGCCTCAATCTCCCCGCGCGGGAATGGCGATTCTCGGCGGATTGCCAAGACGCCTGTCGAGATAGGCGTCGACATGCGCGATCAGCGGCTCGACCCGGTTCTCGAAGAAATGATTCGCGCCTTCGACCACCGCATGTTCGATGACGATGCCCTTCTGCGTCTTGAGCTTTTCGATGAGGCCTGTGACTTCCTTGAGCGGCGCGACGCGGTCCTGATCGCCATGGACGAACAGGCCCGAGGACGGGCAGGGCGCGAGAAACGAGAAGTCGAAGCGGTTCGCGGGCGGCGCGATCGATATGAAGCCCTCGATCTCGGGACGGCGCATAAGCAGCTGCATGCCGATCCAGGCGCCGAAGGAGACGCCGGCGATCCAGCAGGCGCGCGCCTCCGGATTGACCGACTGCGCCCAATCGAGCGCCGCCGCCGCGTCGGACAATTCGCCCAAGCCGTGATCGAAGGCGCCCTGCGACCGGCCGACGCCGCGAAAATTGAAGCGCAGCACGGAAAAGCCGCGCTCGGCAAAGGCATAGTAGAGATGATAGACGATCTGATTGTTCATCGTGCCGCCGAACTGGGGATGCGGGTGCAGCACGATCGCGATCGGCGCGCCGCGCGTGGCGGACTGATGGAAGCGGCCCTCGAGCCTGCCGGCCGGACCGGTGAAGATAACTTCGGGCATTCATGATCCCTTGCAAAACGGGCAAGCGCGCCTTCTACCACGTGGGCCACAGTGAAATGCAAGGAAATTCGGCGGTAAGAGGCGCAGCGAATTTTAGCCGTCCTGACCAAAGGAATTGGCGAGCCCGGCCGTCCATGATCTTAGCGGGGTAAAGCAGCGGGGGCGAATTGCCGGGGGAAGAAACCGATGGCGACTTGGCGCGACGGGCGGCCGCCGGCGACCGCGCCGCTTTCGCGACGCTGGCCGAGCGCCATTACGACCGGGTCTATGCGCTCGCCTGGCGTTGGAGCGGCGCGCGCGCAGAAGCGCAGGACATCGCCCAGGACGCGATGGTGAAGATCGCGACGGCGATGAACGGCTTCCGCAACGACTGCGCTTTCACGAGCTGGGTCTATCGCATCGCCTACACGACTGCGGTTGACCATATCCGGGCGCGGCGCAGAGTCGTGGCGCTCGAACCGGCGCGAATATCGGCGCTTGCCGACGGCGCCGACAACGAGACTCCGGAGAACGACATGATTGGGCAGGAGCTTTGGCGCGCGGTGCGCGCGTTGCCGGATCAGCAGCGCGACGCCGTGCTGCTCGTCTATGCGCAGGACCTGTCGCATGGCGAAGCGGCGGCGCTGATGGGCTGTTCGGAGAAAACGGTGTCGTGGCATCTGCATGAGGCGCGCAAGCGCCTCAGAATTATTCTGGAGGCGGTGTGATGGTCGAACCTGATCTCATCCGTCTCAAAGACACGCCAGTTCCGCCGGCGGGCGACGACGCCAAGCGCGCGGCGCTCGCGGCGGCGACGGCCGCCTTCGAAAAAAGCGCACCCGGCGCCAAAGGATCGACCGCGCCGCAACGTCTCAGTCACGCATCCTCTCCAACGGAAGGGAAAAAGAAAATGCGTCAGACGTTTCAATTCAACCGCGCGCTGGCGGCCTCGATCGCCGCGCTGATGATCGGCGCGCCCGCCGCTTTCATGCTTTCGCGCACTTATGCGCCGGGCGGCGGCGGGAGCACTTCCAATCTCTCGGGTGGCCCCATCTCGCCGCCGGCCGAGGTCGCCGTAGCGCCGCACATGGAGGCGCCGGCGGCGGTTCCGCCGGCTCCCGCGCCCTCGGCTCCCGTCGCGCGAGAAGAGCGAGCGAAGAGCACGACCGCAGCGGGCGCGCTCGGCGGCCGTGTCGACGGAGTGGCGCCACCGCCGCGCCTCGCCGGCTCGGTTCAAGATGGCGTCAGACAGAAGCTGTCGCGATCCGCGCATGACGCGAAATCGGTCGCTGCAGTCGAAACAGGCGCTTCACCGCCGGTCGATAGGCATGTCGCGCCGGAAAGCGAATTTCGCGACAGATTCGATTCAAAGGAGATCAATTCCGTCAAAGTTGCAGCGACGGAGCCGGTCTCGACGTTTTCGATCGACGTCGACACCGCCTCCTACGCCTTCGCCCGCCGCGCCCTCAATGACGGCCGCTTGCCGCCGAAAGATTCGGTGCGGGTCGAGGAGTTCGTCAACTACTTCCCCTACGACTATCCGAAGCCCGAGAGCGCACAAGCGGCTTTCAAGCCGACGATTACGGTGACGCCAAGCCCGTGGAACCCAGGCAACCGCCTCGTGCATATCGCAATACAGGGCTATGCGCTGCAAAGCGCCGAGCGCCCGCGCGCCAATCTCGTTTTTCTGATCGACGTGTCGGGCTCGATGTCGCCGCAGGATCGTCTGCCGCTCGTCAAGAATGCGCTTCGAATGCTCGTCGACGAATTGAAGCCGGAAGACACGGTCGCGGTCGTCACTTACGCTTCGGGCTCGGGCGTCGCGCTTGAGCCGACGAAGATCGCCGACAAAAGCAAAATTTTGGGGGCGATCGACGCGCTCGGCGCTGGCGGCTCGACGGCCGGGGGGCAGGGCATTCAGGACGCCTATCGGCTGGCGGAGTCGAATTTCGACGCATCGGCGGTCAACCGCGTGATCCTTTCGACCGACGGCGATTTCAATGTCGGCGTCAGCGATCAAAGCGAATTGAAAGGGCTGATCGAACGGAAGCGTGAGAAGGGCGTCTTCCTGTCCATACTCGGCGTCGGCCAGGGCAATTACAATGACGCGCTGATGCAGACGCTGGCCCAAAACGGCAACGGCGCGGCGGTCTATGTCGACAATCTCAACGAAGCGCGCAAGGCGCTTATTGAGGAAGCGTCGTCGACGCTGTTTCCTATCGCCAAGGACGTGAAAATCCAGGTCGAGTGGAATCCCGCCCGCGTCTCCGAATATCGCTTGATCGGTTACGAAACCCGCGCGCTGCGCCGCGAGGATTTCAACAATGACAAGATGGACGCGGGCGATGTCGGCTCCGGTCACCGCGTCACCGCGATGTACGAGATTACGCCGGCCAACTCGGAAAAGAAGCTCGTCGATGAACTGCGTTACGGAAAGCAAAAAGCGCCGGCGGTGGGGCAGGCGAGCGCGGAAAGCGAGTTCGGCTTCCTCAAGCTGCGCTACAAGCTGCCGAAGGAAGGCGCGTCACGACTCATTACCCAGCCGATCACCGATCAGCAAAGCATGGAAAGCCTGGCTCGCGCGCCGCAGGACGTGCGCTTCTCAATTGCCGTTGCGGCCTTCGCGCAATTGCTGAAAGGCGCGCCCTATCTTGGCGGCTACGGCTATGACGATGTGATCGCGCTGGCGCAGAGCGCCAAGGGCGACGATCCGTTCGGCTATCGCGCCGAATTCGTTAATCTCGCGCGCCTCGCCAAGTCCGCGCGGCCGTAGAGGGGCGTGCGCAACCCTTTCCGCGAAGAGCGGCGCAGATGCGAGACCGCGCCTGCGCCGCCGCGCTCTGCTAGAATGGCGGCAACCGAAACCGAGGCCCATGTCTGCGCGCGTCTATCTCGACCACAACGCTACCTCGCCGCTGCGCCCGCAGGCGCGGGCGGCGATGCTCGATGCGCTGGAGACGCTCGGCAACCCGTCCTCGGTCCATGCCGAGGGCAGGGCGGCGAAGGCTCTTCTCGAAGACGCGCGAGCCGCGGTCGCGCAGGCGATTGGCGGACCTCGGCGCGGCGTCGTGTTTACCAGCGGCGCGACCGAGGCGGCGAGCCTCGCGCTTTCGCCTGCGCTGCGTCGAGAGAGCGACCCAAATCCGATCGACGTCCTGCTGATCGGCGCCGGAGAGCATCTGTGCGTCCTGCAGGGCCACCGCTTTCCGCTCGACGCGGTGGAAACCGTTCCGCTGACCCCCGATGGGACGATCTCGCTTAAATCGCTGGAGGCGGCCTTGGCGCGGCGCTCCGGCGCGCGCGCGATGCTGGCGCTGCAGGCGGTCAATAATGAGACCGGCGTCATTCAGCCTGTCGCCGAGGCGGCGGCGCTGATCCATGCGGCGAATGGCGTCGTTGTCTCCGACGCGGTGCAAGCGATCGGCCGGCTCGAAACGACATTCACGACGACCGACGCCGACATATTGTTCTTTTCTTCACATAAGCTCGGCGGACCCATGGGCGTCGGCGCGCTCGCCTTTCGCGATGAAAGCCTGCATCTGGCGGCGCCGATGTTGCGCGGCGGCGGCCAGGAGTTTGGACGCCGGGCTGGAACGGAAAACGTCGCCGGAATCGCCGGATTTGCGACGGCGCTGACGGCTGCGACCGCCGACCTGGAAGGGGAGCGGTCGCGGCTCGCCGATTTGCGCGACGCTTTGGAGCGGAAAGTCTTGAAAATCGCGCCAGACGCCCGATTCTACGGTTTAAGGGCGCCGCGCGCGCCAAACGCCAGCGCTTTTGCAATTCCCGGCCTCGCCCCGCGCACCATGCTGATGGCGCTCGACCTTGAGAACGTCGCGCTTTCGGCGGGCTCAGCCTGTTCTTCAGGCAAGATGATGGAATCTCATGTGCTTGCCGCAATGGGCGCGGCGGAAAAGGAGGCGCTGAGAGCCAGTTTGGGTTGGTCTTCGACGCAAGAGGATGTAGAAGAATTTGGAAAGGTTCTTGCACGTGTCGTGGATCGCATGACGTCGCGACATTCCGCCGCCTAGTCGACGGCAAAAAAGGCTGGGCGGAGGCGGAACAATCGGCCGGCGGGCCTTGAACCCGTCGTGACGAGGAGAGAGAAAGATGGCGGCCCGTCAGGAGACCGTTGCGCGCGTCGCGTCGATCGACGTCGACGCCTATAAGTATGGGTTTTCGACCGATATCGAATCGGAAAAGGCCCCCAAGGGCCTGAATGAAGACATCGTTCGTTTCATCTCGGCCAAGAAGAGCGAGCCGCAGTGGCTCACCGACTGGCGCCTGGAGGCCTACCGGCGCTGGCTGACCATGACTGAGCCGCGCTGGGCGCGCGTTCATTATCCGCGCATCGATTTCCAGGATCTCTATTATTACTCGGCGCCCAAGTCGACGCCCGGCCCGAAGTTGCTGGAGGATGTCGATCCCGAACTGCTGCGCACCTATGAGAAGCTCGGCATTCCGTTGCGCGAGCAGGAGATACTTGCCGGAGTCGAGACGCGGCGCGTCGCGGTTGACGCGGTTTTCGACAGCGTCTCCGTGGCGACGACCTTCAAGGCGGAACTGGCCAAAGCGGGCGTGATTTTCTGCCCGATTTCCGAGGCTGTGCAGACGCATCCGGAGCTGATGCGGAAATATCTCGGCTCGGTCGTGCCGGCGACCGACAATTTCTATGCGACGCTGAACAGCGCGGTCTTCTCCGACGGGTCCTTCGTCTATGTGCCGAAGGGGGTGCGCTGCCCGATGGAGCTTTCGACTTACTTCCGCATCAATGAGCGGAATACGGGTCAGTTCGAGCGCACGCTGATCATCGCCGACGAAGGCTCATATGTGAGCTATCTCGAAGGCTGCACGGCGCCGAAGCGCGACGAAAATCAATTGCACGCCGCGGTCGTCGAACTCGTCGCGCTCGACGACGCGGAGATCAAATATTCGACGGTGCAGAACTGGTATCCCGGCGACAGCGAGGGCAGGGGCGGTATTTACAATTTCGTCACCAAGCGCGGCGATTGCCGCGGCCGCAATTCGCATATTTCCTGGACTCAGGTCGAGACGGGATCGGCGATCACCTGGAAATATCCGTCATGCATCCTGCGCGGCGACGGCTCGCAGGGCGAGTTCTATTCGATCGCGGTGTCGAACGGCTATCAGCAGGTCGACAGCGGCACCAAGATGCTGCATCTCGGCAAGAACACCAAAAGCCGCATCATCTCCAAGGGCATTTCGGCGGGCAGGTCGCAGAACACCTATCGGGGACAGGTTTCCGCGCATCGTAAGGCCGATGGCGCGCGCAATTTCACGCAGTGCGACAGTCTGCTGATCGGGCCCAACTGCGGGGCGCATACGGTTCCCTATATCGAGTCGAAGAATCTGAGCGCGCAGTTTGAGCATGAGGCGACGACCTCGAAGATTTCCGAGGACCAGCTGTTCTACGCCATGCAGCGCGGACTGACGGCGGAAGAGGCGACGGCGCTGATCGTCAACGGCTTCGTGCGCGACGTGCTGCAGCAGTTGCCGATGGAGTTCGCCGTCGAGGCGCAGAAGCTGATTTCGATCTCGCTCGAAGGGAGCGTGGGGTGATGGTTTCAGCGTCATGGCCGGGCCTGTCTCGGCCATCCATTCAGCTCAAAGCGCCCTGCTCGACGAACGATTGCGAACGCGAAGACTTGGATGGCCGGCTCAGGGCCGGCCATGACAACCAGAGACCAGGAAGAGTTTTTTGACAATGCTCGAAATCAAGGATCTCCACGTCTCCGTGGCGAACCGCGAAATTCTGAAAGGTCTTACGCTGAGCGTCAAGGCCGGAGAAGTCGCGGCGATCATGGGACCGAACGGGACCGGCAAATCGACGCTCTCTTACGTCATCGCCGGCCGCGAAGGCTATGAGGCGACGAAAGGCGAGGTGCGGCTCAGCGGAGAGAACATTCTCGAGCTCGATCCCGCCGAACGCGCCGCCAAGGGTATTTTTCTCGCATTTCAGTATCCGGTCGAGATTCCTGGCGTGGCAACGATGACCTTCCTCAAGGCGGCGCTCAACGCCCAGCGTCGCGCACGGGGCGAGCCGGAATTGCAGACGCCGGAATTCATGAAGCGCGTCAAGGAGGCCGCGGCGTCGCTGGGCATCGCGCAGGACATGCTGCGCCGGCCGTTGAACGCCGGCTTCTCCGGCGGCGAGAAGAAGCGGATGGAAATTCTGCAGATGGCGCTTCTGCAGCCGCGACTCGCTATCCTCGACGAGACGGACTCGGGTCTCGACATCGACGCGCTGCGCGTCGTCGCCGACGGCGTCAACGCGCTGCGCGCGCCCGAGCGCGCCTTTGTCGTCATCACCCATTATCAGCGCCTGCTCGAATATATCAGGCCCGACACGGTGCATGTGATGGCGCAGGGACGCATCATGCGGTCGGGCGGTCCGGAACTTGCTCTGGAGCTCGAACAGCGCGGCTATCAGGATTACATCGCGCAAGAGGCGGCGTAAGCGATGATCAAGCTGGCAAGCGAAGCGGAAGCGACGCTTTCCTCCTTTTACGAAGAAATGCGCGACAAGGGCGCGCCGCGCCTGCGCGCGGCCGCCTGGGCGGCGTTTTCAGAATTTGGTCTGCCGAATCGCCGCGTCGAGTCGTGGCACTACACCGATCTGAAAACGGCGATGAGCAGGCCGGCGCCGCTCGCCACCGCTTCCCGTGCCGCGTTGTCGCTGCCGCGCGCGCATGACTCGCTGCGGTTCGTCACCCTTGACGGCGTTTTCCGGCCCGATCTCTCCGATATCGCGCGGCTCCCCGAGGGCGTCGTCGTCCAGTCGCTGCGCGACGCGCTGGCGCAAGGCGAGCCGCATGTCATGTCGGCGCTCGCCAGCGCCGATAGCGGCGCGCAGGACTCGGTGCTCGCGCTCAACGCGGCGCTGATGCAGGACGGCGTCGTCGTCCAGATCGCGCCGGGCGCTAGAATCGAGCGGGCGATCGAACTTGTTGCGACGACGTCCGCGGAAGCGGAACAGTCGACCTATACGCGGGCGCTCGTCACGCTGGGCGAGGGCGCTCATGCGAGCTTGGTTGAAACGCTTAGCGCGCTGTCGGCGGCTCCGGCGCAGGACAATAGCGCGCTTTTACTTCGATTGGCGCCGAACGCGCGCGTCGAACTGGTGACGCATCTCTCGGGCGGCGTCGATCACTCAATCCGCGTAGCGTCGCTGCTTGCCCATCTCGACGTCGGCGCCATGATCAATTCATTCGCACTTGTCGAGGGCGAAGGCCTGAATCGAAGGCAGATCTTCGTGCGCCTTGACGGCGAAGGTGCGAGCGCCGCCTTCAATGGCGCGACTCTCGGGCGCGGGCGACTGCACGCCGACACGACTTTGATCGTCGATCATGCGAAGCCCTCCGGACAAAGTCGTGAATGCTTCCGCAATATTCTCGACGATCAGAGCGTCGGCGTATTCCAGGGCAAGGTCATCGTGCGACCGGGGGCCCAAAAGACCGACGGCGTCATGCAGTCGAAGGCTCTGCTGCTTTCCGATCAGGCGACGATGAATAACAAGCCTGAGCTCGAAATCTTCGCCGACGACGTGCAGTGCGGCCATGGCGCAACATGCGGCAGGCTCGACAAGGACCAGTTGTTTTATCTCACCGCGCGTGGACTGCCGCGCCGCGAAGCCGAAGCCTTGCTCATAGAGGGCTTCGCCAATGAGGCGATGGAGCCGCTACAGGACGAGCAATTCAAGGCGTTCCTCAGCGATCGCGTGAGTGCTTGGCTTTCTCGAAGGATCAGCCGATGAATGAGATTACGCGCATCGAGACGGCTTATGACGTCGAAGCGGCAAGGGCGGATTTCCCTATTCTTGCCGAGCGACCCTATGGCAAGCCGCTCGCCTATCTGGATAACGCCGCCTCGGCGCAAAAGCCGCGCGCCGTGATCGAACGGCTGACGCGCTTCTATGAGCATGAATACGCCAATGTGCATCGCGGCCTGCATTATCTCGCCAACGCCGCCACCGAAGGCTATGAAGGCGCGCGTGAGACCGTCCGCCGCTTTCTCAATGCGGAATCGACGGATGAAATCATTTTCACCCGCGGCGCGACCGAAGCCCTGAATCTGGTGGCCGCCTCTTACGGCAAGGCGCATATCGGCGAAGGCGACGAGATCATCCTTTCAATAATGGAGCATCACTCCAACATCGTTCCCTGGCATTTCCTGCGCGAACGCAAGGGCGCCGTGCTGAAATGGCTGGAGGTCGACGACGACGGCCGCTTCGATCTAGATGCTTTTGAGAAGCTGTTCTCGAAGCGCACCAAGATCGTGACGCTCACTCATATGTCGAATGTGCTCGGCGCGCCGACCCCGATCGCCGAGGCGACGCGCATTGCTCATGCGCATGGAGTTCCGCTGGTCGTCGACGGTTCGCAGGGCGCTGTGCATCTTGACGTTGACGTGCAAGCGCTCGACGCCGACTTTTATGTGGTGACCGGCCACAAACTCTATGGCCCGACCGGCATCGGCGCGCTTTACGGCAAGCGTAAATGGCTTGAGGCGCTGCCGCCGTTCTGCGGCGGCGGCGAGATGATCGAAACCGTGACGCTTGACAGCGTAAGTTACAACGAGCCGCCGCACCGGTTCGAAGCCGGCACGCCGCCGATCGCCCAGGCCGTGGGGCTCGGCGCGGCGCTCGACTATATCGAACGCATCGGCCGGGACGCGATTCGCGCCCATGAAGCGGGACTGACCGCTTATGCCCATCAGAGGCTGTCGCGGATCGAGGGGCTGAAAATATATGGGCAGGCCCCGGACAAGGGACCGATCGTTTCCTTCGACATGGCGGCGGCGCATGCGCATGACATCGCCACGCTGATCGATCGATCCGGCATCGCGGTGCGCGCCGGAACGCATTGCGCCATGCCTCTTCTGTCCCGTTTCGGCGTCACCTCCACCTGTCGCGCCTCCTTCGCGCTATACAACACGCGCGAGGAGATCGACCGGCTGGCGGAAGCGCTCGAAAAGGCCCGCTCTCTTTTCGCCTGAGGAGATCTTCGTGTTCATGAACGACGCTCCCAACACCAGCGAACACGAACGCGCCGCAGCGCCGGACCGAACGGCTCACGCCATTGAAAACGAGCGGCTGACGAACGACATCGTAAAGGCGCTCAAATCCGTCTACGATCCGGAAATTCCGGCCGACATCTACGAGCTTGGCTTGATCTACCGGGTCGACATTTCGGATGACGGGCTTGTGGAAATCGACATGACTCTGACCGCGCCGGGCTGTCCGGTGGCGGGCGAAATGCCGGTCTGGGTCAAGAATGCCGTGAGCGCCGTGCCCGGCGTCAGCGACGTAAAGGTGAACATGGTGTTCGATCCGCCCTGGGATCAAAGCCGGATGTCGGATGAAGCGCGCGTCGCGCTCGATATGTGGTGAGCGGATACGCTTTATAGGATTTTGCGATGACTTCGATGCAGAGGATGAGCGTCATGAACGTCAGCCCCGCGGCCGCCGAGCGCGTGCGCGGGCTGCTGGCGCATGCCGGCGAAGGGCAGGGATTGCGCGTCTCCGTGGAAAAAGGCGGCTGCGCCGGCATGTCCTATAAAATGGAGATCGCCGAACCGGAGAAGGGCGACGAGGTCATTGACGTCGAGGGCGGTCGGGTGATCGTCGACGCCGCGGCGGTGCTCTATCTCCTCGGCACGACGATGGACGTGCAGACGACGCAGTTCTCCTCGACCTTCGTGTTCGAAAACCCCAACCAGACGTCGGCCTGCGGCTGCGGCGAGAGCGTCGAACTTCAGCCGGCTGATCCGGAAAAGGTCGCGGCCGCGTCGCAAATCGGGAATTACTGATTTTTTAAGGGCCGCCATGGACCGCGCGCGCATCGAAGAGCTTTTCGCCCCGTTTGCCCCCGTGTCTGTCAAGCGAATGTTCGGCGGCCATGGCGTTTACGCCGATGGGCTGTTCTTCGCCATTGAAGCGGACGGCGAAATCTACCTGAAGGCCGATCGGCATAGCGCGCCGCAGTTTCAGGAGGCGGGCTGCCGGCCGTTCATCTATCAAGGCAAGAATCGACCCATCACGATCTCCTATTGGACTCTTCCCGACCAGGCGCTCGAGGACGGCGAGGAACTCGTCCGCTGGGCCAGGTCTGCGGTTGAAGCCGCGTTCCGGGCGGGCTCGAAAAAGCAAAAGCCGGTCGTCGAGAAGCGCAAGGCGTCAAAAGCCCGACGCCCATCGTAAAGAGGACCGCGAACAAGATGATAACCATTTGAAATGCAACGGTCTTTACAAGGCGCTAATACTGGCGTCGCCCGTTCGAATCGCCTATAGACATGTGAAGCGGACGATATCCTTGAACTGGCGCGCAATTGGCCGACGACGAGACCAACAAAGACGACTCTGACAAGCCCGGCTCCGACATCAAGCCGGTCTCGATCACCGACGAAATGAAGCGCAGCTACCTCGATTACGCGATGAGCGTTATCGTGTCGCGCGCGTTGCCGGACGTCCGCGACGGCTTGAAGCCGGTGCATCGTCGCATTCTGTTTTCGATGCACGAGAACGGACACACGCCGGACAAGGCCTATGTGAAGTCGGCGCGCATCGTCGGCGACGTGATGGGTAAATACCACCCCCATGGCGACGCGGCGATCTACGACGCGCTCGTGCGCATGGCGCAGCCCTTTTCGATGCGGCTGCCGCTCATCGATGGGCAAGGCAATTTCGGTTCGGTCGACAATGATCCGCCGGCGGCGATGCGCTATACCGAGTCGCGGCTCGCAAAGCCCGCGCTCGCGCTGCTTGAAGACCTTGACGAAGGCACCGTCGACTTCCAGGCCAATTACGACGGCAAGGAGCACGAGCCGACAGTCCTGCCGGCGCGTTTTCCCAATCTGCTGGTCAATGGCGCCGGCGGCATCGCTGTCGGCATGGCGACCAACATCCCGCCGCACAATCTCGGCGAAGTGATCGACGCCTGCATCGCGATGATCGACCGGCCCGACATCACCGTCGCCGAGTTGATGGACATCGTGCCGGGCCCGGATTTCCCGACCGCTGCGAACATCCTCGGGCGCGGCGGCATCCGTAACGCCTTCGCGACGGGCCGCGGTTCGATCATCATGCGCGCCAGGTCCGAGATCGAGACCCTGCGCAAGGATCGCGAAGCGATCATCTTCACCGAAATTCCCTATCAGGTGAACAAGGCGGCGCTGATCGAGCGTATCGCCGACCTGGTGCGGGAAAAGCAGATCGAAGGCGTCGCCGATCTGCGCGACGAGTCCGATCGCGACGGCATGCGCATCGTCGTCGAACTGAAGCGCGACGCCGTCGCCGACGTCGTGTTGAACCAGCTTTGGCGCCACACCACGCTTCAGACGAGTTTCCCCGTCAACATGATCGCCTTGAACGGCGGGCGCCCGGAGCTGATGACGCTCCACGACGTGCTGCGCGCCTTTGTCGATTTTCGTGAGACGGTCGTTACCCGTCGCACCAAATTCCGTCTCAACAAGGCGCGCGACACCGCTCATCTGCAGGTCGGCCTTGCCATCGCAGTGGCGAATATCGACGAGGTCATCCGCCTCATCCGCACTTCGCCAGACGCTGGTGCGGCACGCGAGGCGCTGATGGCGCGCGATTGGCCGGCCAAGGACATGGCGCCGCTCGTCGAACTGATCGCCGACCCGCGCCACCGGCTCAGCGAAGAAGGCGCGATCCGGCTTTCGGAGGCGCAGGCGCGCGCCATTCTCGATCTGCGTCTGCAACGCCTCACCGCGCTCGGCCGCGAGGAAATCTCCGAAGCCTTGAACAAGCTCGCCGCCGAAATCGCCGATTACCTTGATATTCTGCGTTCGCGCGAACGTTTGTTCGGCATCGTCAAGGACGAACTCCTGGCGGTGAACGAAGCCCACGCCACGCCACGCCGCACGCAAATCCTTGAGGCCGACGGCGCGGTCGAGGACGAGGATCTGATCGCACGCGAAGAGATGGTGGTCACCGTCTCGCACGCCGGCTACATCAAGCGCGTCCCGCTCTCGACCTATCGCGCGCAGCGGCGCGGCGGCAAAGGCCGGTCCGGCATGCAGACGAAGGAGGAGGATTTCGTCCATCGGCTCTTCGTCGCCAATACGCATACGCCGGTGCTGTTCTTTTCCTCGCTCGGCAAGGCCTATAAGGAAAAGGTCTGGCGGCTGCCGCTTTCGGCGCCGCAAGCGCGCGGCAAGGCGCTCGTCAATCTGCTGCCGCTCGAGCAAAATGAGCGCATCACCACGATCATGCCGTTGCCGGAGGACGAAGACAGCTGGGCGACGCTCGACGTCATCTTCGCAACGACAAGCGGCACGGTGAGGCGCAACAAGCTGTCGGATTTCATCGACGTGCGCCGCAACGGCCTCATCGCCATGAAGCTCGATGAAGGCGAAGCGATCGTCGACGTCGCGACCGCGACCGAGCGCGACGACGTGCTGCTGACGACGCGCGACGGGCAATGCATCCGTTTCGCGGTTCCGGAAGTCCGCGTCTTTCAAGGGCGCACCTCGATGGGCGTGCGCGGCGTGGCGCTCGGGCCTGACGATCGGGTGATCTCACTTTCCATTCTCAGTCATTTCGACGCCGCGGGCGAAGACCGCGCCGCCTATCTGAAACGCGCCAATGCGCTGCGCCGGCGCATGGGCGAGGACGTTTCGCCCGAAGCGGGGACCGAGACCGAAGAGGCGACGGGCGCCGTCGAGCTGTCGGATACACGCTTTTACGAGATGCAAGCGGCCGAGCAGATCATTCTCACCGTCTCTGAGAACGGTTACGGAAAGCGTACAAGCTCTTACGAATATCGTACGACCGGTCGTGGCGGCAAAGGCATCGTCGCTATGGCGGTGAACGCCAGGAACGGCAAGCTCATCGCCTCATTCCCGGTCGGCCACGGCGATGAGATCATGCTGGTGACCGACGGCGGCCAGCTGATCCGCTGCCCGGTCGAGGGCATCCGCATCGCTGGTCGCGGCGCTCAGGGCGTCATCGTTTTCGACACGGCGGAAGACGAGCGCGTCGTTTCCGTCGAACATATCGGCGATGTGGGCGACGGCGAGGACACCCAGAGTTAATTCAAGCCTTTCAACGATGAGGTAAGGTAGGCGCATGAGCCAGGGCGGCGACGACGCAGACGGTCCGGCGCTGGTCACCGGCGCGCCGCGCCGCATCGGACTCGCGATCGCCGAGCGGTTTGCGCGGGAAGGCCGGCCGGTCGTATTGCACGCCTCTCCGCGCTCGGCGGAGGAAGCGGAGCTCGCAGCCCATGCGATCAGGCTACGCGGTGGCCGCGCGGCGACGGCGATCGCCGACCTTGGCGACGCCTGCTCAACGCAGCGCCTCGTTGAGCAGGCCGCCCACGCTTTCGGTCCGCTGCGGCTTCTCGTCAACAACGCCTCGATTTTCGAAATCGACGCGGCGCAGGACTTCTCGCTGGAGATGTTCGAGCGGCAGATGCAGATCAATCTGCGCGCGCCGTTGCTGCTGTCGCGCGACTTTGCGGCGGCGCTGCCGTCGCACGCCAATGGCGCGATCATCAATATTCTCGACCAGCGCGTCTGGCGTCTGACGCCGCGCCACTTTACCTATACGCTGTCGAAATCGGCGCTCTGGGCGGCGACGCAGACCATGGCGCAGGCCTTCGCCCCGCGCATTCGGGTCAACGCCGTGGGGCCGGGCCCGGTCTTTCCGAACGCCGCGCTTGGCGAACGGGAGTTCGAGATGGAGGCGCGCGGGGTGCCTCTTGAGCGCGCCGCCGACGTTTCGGGCGTGGTCGACGCCGTTGTCTACCTCAGTCGGGCGAAGAGCGTGACCGGCCAGATGATCGCGGTCGACAGCGGCCAGCATCTCGGCTGGCGCACCCCGGACGTGGGGCCGGAATAGCTCGGTCTGCGGTGGGTCAGTCGGCGCTCGGCAGGCGGCGGATGGTGAATTCGATCCGCCCGTCGTCCAATTCGCGCCAGAACTCGATCTCGGTCATATAGGCGGCTTTGGGGAAGCGTTCGAACCACTCGCGCGCCTTCGCGCGCGCCTCGAGGCGCTCCAGCGTGAAGGTCTCGCGCCGCCAGCCAATTGTGCGAGCGCTCCGCTTCTCGGCCGCTCGCTTGGCAATATCCTTCGGCGTGTTCTTCGATACGGGCATAGCCTGCTCTCCGCGAGCAATGTAGCGCGGCGCGAGAAAGAAGGGAGTCATGTTCGCTTTGAGGTTAAAGCGCTCGTTAACGCTATTCGGTCTCTCAGCAAATCGTCAGGCGGCCATGAAATATTTGCGATGGACCAATATTGTCTTTTTTTGACGCGGGCCCCCAGGCGAGGCGGCGAATTCTTTGTTTGCCTAGCGACGCCAAGACGCCGGCGCGCGGCGAAGCCGGATGCGCCAGGCGACGCTTTACCTGCGCGCCCGAAGCAAGCTAAATCCGAACATGCCTGAGCGCTCCCCATATATGATCACGACCGCCATTCCCTACGCGAATGGCACCCCGCACATCGGCCACGCCTATGAGCGCATCGCCACCGACGCTTTCGCAAGGTGGAAGCGGCTCGACGGCTACGACGTGCTGTTCATTACCGGCATGGACGAGCACGGGCAAAAGATGCAGCGCACCGCCGAGAAGGAAGGGCTGACGCCGCTGGCGCTTGCCGACCGCACCGCCGCGCAATTCGCCCGAATGGGCGAGGCGCTGAACGCCCGCGCCGACGACATCGTCCGCACGACGCAGGAGCGCCACAAGGAGACCGTGCTCGAAATCTGGCGGCGCATGGAGGCGAACGGCGATCTCTATCTGTCGAAATACGCCGGCTGGTATTCGGTGCGCGACGAGGCCTATTACGACGAGGGCGAACTCTCCGAGCGCGACGGCAGGAAATTCGCGCCGACCGGGACGCCGGTCGAATGGGTGGAGGAGGAGAGCTGGTTCTTCAAATTGTCGGCCTATGCGGAACGGCTGTTGGCGCACTACGAAGCGCATCCGGAATTCATCACGCCCGAACACTACCGCAACGAGATCGTCGCCTTCGTGAAGCGGGGACTGACCGACCTGTCGGTCTCCCGCACGACCTTCGACTGGGGCATCGAGATACCGCCGAGCCCACACACCAGCGCCAAGCATGTGATGTATGTCTGGGTCGATGCTCTTACCAACTACGTAACAGCTACAGGATTCCTTACGGAAGACGGAAGCAAAGCCAGGTTCTGGCCCGCGGACGCGCATGTCATCGGCAAGGACATCACCCGCTTCCATGCGATCTACTGGCCGGCGTTCCTGATGTCGGCGGGCGCGCCTTTGCCCAAGCAGATCGTCGTGCACGGCTTCCTGTTCTCGCGCGGCGAGAAAATGTCGAAGTCGCTCGGCAACGTCGTCGATCCGATCGACCTCGCCGAGCGCTATGGCGTCGATCAGCTGCGCTATTTCCTGCTGCGCGAAATTCCTTTCGGCCAGGACGGCAGCTATTCGCATGAAGCGATCGTCAACCGCATCAACGCCGATCTCGCCAATGACCTCGGCAATCTCGCGCAGCGTTCGCTGTCGATGATCGCCAAGAATTGTATGGGCGCCGTACCGCGTAAACACGCAGTCGCCGACGCCGACAGGGAGATTCTGGCGCTGGCGGCGAACGCGCTGGCGAAGGCGCGAGCGGCGATGGAGGATTACGCGCCACATCAGGCGCTCGCGGAAATTTTCCGCGTCGTCGCAGAGGCCAACCGCTACTTCGCCGCGGAGCAGCCGTGGGCGAAGAAAAAGACCGATCCGGCGCGCATGGAGACCGTTCTCTACGTTACCGCCGAGACCCTGCGCCGGCTGGCGATTCCCCTGCAGCCGTTCATGCCCGATTCCGCCGGCAAGGTTCTCGATCTCCTGGACGTCGGCCCGGACGAGCGGGACTTCGCGCACGCCGGCGAGGAGTACGCCCTCCAGGAGGGCGCGCCGCTGCCGCCGCCGACGCCGGCGTTCCCGCGGTTCGTGGAGGACGAGGCCTCCTGACACGATGTGGGATCAGCATTCGCGTTAGAGGGGCGACGCGCTTCGGCGACTTCCAGATCACGTTTTGATTCGGACTGGCGCTCATTCCGGCCGCCGACCAGCGGATCCGCCTGCCGCCTGAAGCGACTCCGGGCGCCCCATGCTTTCGCCACGCGCTCACCACAATCAGGCGTTTCAAATGGGGACGCGGCGACATAATTGGCGTTGGTCTTTGTGGGCTTGCGGGTCAAAGTCCTGACGTGCGACTATGTCGTCTCGGGGCTTCACTTGTAAGGAGCCGCCCGTCGCGCCGCTCGATCGAGTTCGCGCAGCAACGTTCGCCTTCGTTGTGTCGTATCTCAAGACGTCTCTTTTCTCACAGAGGAACTCACGGAATGGCGCGTGGTATTTCGACGATCCTGACGGCGGTCATCTCCGGCGCGATCGGTTTTGGATTGGGCATCTACGCGGCGCCGACCGAAGGCGTCGCCAATTTGAAAGCGGCGATCGAGGGCCGGTTCAAACCTGCGGCTCCATCTGAGGAGGCCGCGCCGACCGAAGCGCCGGCAGAGCCAGAGGCGCCGGCGCAACCGGACGTCTCGGCCGCTCCGGCGCCGGAGACGCCCCCGGCCGACCAGCCGACGGCCGTCGAGACGCCAACTGTTCAGGAGAGCGCGCCTGCGGCTGCGCCTCCGCCCGCTCCGGCAGTAACTGAGACGCCGCCGCCGCCGCCGGTTCAGCAGGAGGTCGCGCCCGCCGCACCGCCGGAGCCGGCCGCCTCGGAGCCCGCTCCGAAGCCCAAGCCTAAGCCGAAGCCGAAGCCGAAACCCAAGCCGAAGCCGGCGACGCCCGCCGAGCCCGCGGCCGAACCGCCGCCCGCGCAGTAGTAAGCTCGTCGCTGCTCTCGCCGCAGATTAGCCGCCCGAGCCGGGCAGGGGTCTGCGGCGAGCGCACGCTTGCGCTTTGAAAATGAGTGTCGATCGCTTAGCGCCAAAGCGCTACTGCGGCGCGGTCATCAACTCCAGCACGTGGCCGTCCGGGCTCTTAAAATAGACGCCGCGGCCGCCGTTCCAGTCGTTGAGCTGGCCATTCGTAAATCGACCCGGCGCACTTCCATAGGCCACGCCTTCGTCCTTCACGCGCCCGAAAATCTCGTCGAATTCATCGTCGCTGACATGGAAAGCATAGTGGCCGACGCCAAAGGCGTCGTCCTTGTCGAACAGCAGCGTCAGCGCGTCATTGACTTTCACCGGCGCGAAATGGCCCTTGGCGCCGTCGTAACGCAATCCGAAAATTCGCGCGAACCAGCGCGCAGCGGCGTCGTTGTCGCGCGCCGGCACGATGGTGTGGTTAAGGATAATGGCCATCGATCAAGCTCCGCCTGTCTGCTGTCGGACTCCAGATAGGAAGTCCGGCCGAAGCTGTCACGAGCGTCGCGGCTTCATTCGCCGCCAGACCAGGAGGCTGACAGAACGCGATCCGCCTGGCGCGTGACGCGCGCGCTGAACGGCGCGCTTTCGCGATCAAGCGTATGCGCGAGCCATTCCGCATCGGCGCTCGACGCCCGTTCGAGGCGCATGCGCCGCATCTGCAGCGGGACCAATCGAAGATGCAGGAGATCGCCGCTCGCGGCATCAATATCCGCGAAATATATCAGCGAAAGATCGCCGCGATAGCTTTCGTAGCCGCTGATGCCCTCGTAGTCGTTGATGAAGTCGCCACAGCCATAGAGGATCAAGCGGTTGCGATGGACCTCCAATCCCTTCGCATGATGTGACGAATGACCGTGGATGACCGATGCGCCCGCGTCTTCGATCAGCCGATGCGCGAATTGTCTCTGGGCGCTTGAAACGCGATAGCCCCAGTTCGAGCCCCAATGGATCGAAACGACCAGAATGTCGTGCGGCTGTACGGCGTTTCTCGCCATCTCGCAGGCGAAGTCGGCGCTTTCCGGGGACAGGTCGGGAAGAAGGTTGACGCCGGGCGAGGCGGGCGTCGCCGCCCAGTCGAAGGGCGTTCCGCTCTCGGGCAGGGCGAAGGACAGCACGACGACCCGTCCCTTTCGAGGGATGTCCAGGATCGCCGGCCGCCGCGCGTCATCGATCCTGCGTCCCGCGCCGGCGAAAGCGACGCCCAGACGCTCGAGCGTTTCGAGCGTCTCAATGAGGCCGTACGGCCCCCAATCGAGAACATGATTGTTGGCGAGCGCGCAGCAATCGATTCCTGCGGCGCGCAAACATTCGGCGTTCTGCGGACTGACGCGATAGTTGATCGCCTTGGGTTCTGCCGTCTCGCTGCGCGTCACGCTCGTTTCGAGATTGACGATGCGGGCGTCGGGCGCATAGTCGCGAAGCTCGGCCAGCGCGTCGCCCCAGACGTAGGAGAAATCGACCGGCCGCGGAATCGGGCCCGACGCGGCTTCGGCCAAGCGAACATATTCTTCGGCCGACGAAACATATTCCTCATAGAGCTTCGGCGGGCAGGGCGAGGGAAGAATCTGGTCGACGCCCCGTCCGATCATCACGTCGCCGCACAGGAACAGCCTGACGGCCTGAGCGCCGTCGCTAGGCGCGGCGTTGCTCATAGCTTGGGTGGAAGGTCCTCTTCGTCGTCGCCGAGAAGCGAAACGATTTCGCCGGCCACATCCTTAAGCGGCGCGCCGGCGCCGAACACGTCCCGATCGCCCGACATCCACATCGACGCCTCCTCGACGTCAGCAATCGTCGGACGTAAATCCATGATCGCCGACAGCGTCGCGTCGTCGATCTCGCCGAGCACGTCGATCACGTCCTTGATCGTCGCCAACGGACGGCCGTCGCCGCCCTGCGCTGAAGATTGCGTCAACGATTTCCTCCCTGATCCATAAAACGTCCCGCCTGAGCGAGACAGCGAGCGGATCACTCTACATGGCCACAAAAAATATAGCGCCGCGTCTCTGAACGGCGAAGGAGCTGGCGCCGGATATTTTGTGTTTTCCGCCGAGCAAGCCATATTGCAATATTGGCCCCAGCGCATCAGCAGGCCCCGGAGCGGCAGGAAAACGACTGCGTCCGGCCCATAAGATGCTGCCTATTCTTGACAGAGTCTGATGCTGATCGACACCCACTGCCACCTGGATTTTCCCGATTTCGCGCCCGAACTCGCGGAGACGATCGCTCGCGCAAAGGCGCGCGGCGTCGGCAGGATGATTACGATTTCGACGCATCTGTCGCGTTTTGGTCAGGTGAGTTCTGTCGCCGAAGCCTATCCGGATGTTTTTTGCACCGTGGGGACGCATCCGCATCATGCGCATGAAGAAGCCGAGCCAACGGTCGAGGCGCTTGTGGCGCTGTCGCAGCATCCAAAATGCGTCGGACTGGGCGAAGCGGGGCTCGATTATCACTATGATCATGCGCCGCGCGACGTGGCGCAGCGCATTTTCCGGATTCACGTCCAAGCCGCTCGCGAAACCGGTCTGCCGCTGGTCATTCATACGCGTGACGCCGACGAAGACTGCGCCGCGGTCCTGAAGGACGAGATGGGGAAGGGGGCTTTCCCCGCCCTGCTCCATTGCTTCACCAGCGGGCCCGCGCTCGCGCAAACGGCGCTGGAGCTCGGCCTCTATATTTCCTTTTCCGGCGTCGTGACCTTCAAGAACGCGGAATATCTGCGCGAGATCGCCCGCAGCGTGCCACTGGAGCGGATGCTGGTTGAAACCGACGCGCCCTTTCTCGCGCCGACGCCCCATCGCGGCAAGCGCAATGAGCCGGCCTTTGTGGTCGACACCGCGCGCGCGCTCGCAGAGATCAAGGGGATCAGCGCCGCCGAACTTGCGATCGCCACAACCGAAAATGCGCTGCGGCTTTTTTCCAAAATGCCGCCACTGGATGACGCCGCGTGAGTCTCAGAATCAGGATTCTTGGCTGCGGCTCTTCAGGCGGCGTACCGCGCGTCGGGCAGGGCTGGGGGAAGTGCGATCCGAATAATCCGAAGAACCGGCGGCGGCGCTGCTCGATTCTCGTCGCGCGCGGGCCCGCCGACGCGGCGACGCAGGTGCTCGTCGACACTGGTCCCGATCTCCGCGAGCAGCTTATCGACGCAAACGTCCAGCGGCTGGACGCGGTCCTCTATACCCATCCGCACGCCGACCACACCCATGGCGTCGACGACGTGCGGGGCCTGGTGATTATGAGCGGACTGCGCATCCCGGCCTTTATGGACGATCCGACGTCGCAAGCATTCGCCAAGAAGTTCGACTATATCTTCAAGACGCCGCCGGGCAGTTTCTATCCGCCGCTGATGACCGAACATCGGCTGCATCTCGGGCGCGCGGTGACGGTCGACGGACCCGGCGGCGCGATCGTCGCGACGCCGTTCCGCCTCGACCATGGCGACATGGACGCGCTCGGCTTTCGCTTCGACGATGTGGCCTATACGCCGGACCTTCACGCCATTCCGCCCGAGAGCGCGCGATATCTCGAAGGGCTCGATCTGTGGATCATCGACGCGCTGCGCCATCAGCGGCACGGCACGCATCTTTCCCTAAGCCAGGCGCTGGACTTCATTGCGCAGTTCAAGCCAAAGCGCGCGGTGCTGACCGATCTCCACGTCGATTTGGATTACGACGCACTTGTCGCGACGCTGCCGGAAAATGTCACGCCGGCGTTTGACGGCATGACGCTGGAGGTCTGACCGTCGCGGGCGCCTCTATGGGCGCAGTTAAGTTCCATAATATCGATTATGCGAATCGCGGATGGAGGTTTTGGTCTCCCGCCGCCTTCGTCTCCTGCTTCGCTGGACGTTTTCAGCACTGACGACGGCCGTCGACAGCGACGAGCCCTCCGCTACAGTTGCGTCCCGTGAGACATTGCGGCAAGCGCGCCGCCGTCGCAGCGTCATAATTTTCGCGTGCTGCTCATCTAAGGTCCTGCAAACGCAAACATTCCTGCCGGTCAAGGAATTGGCCGGCGGCTGTCAAAGCATGGCGGCTGTTCGGATTTTTGGATCAGCCCGAGGAATTCGCTGGCCTTCCGGGGCGGAGTTCTGGTAAAAAGCTCGCTGCGCGGGACTATATGGCATTCAAGAGGCACATCATCGTCGTTTCCGAACGGGCGCGTTTTTTGCGGCCCGAAGGGAAACGCCTGGGCGCACTACGGTTGGCATAGCAGTCTTGCCGTTTTTGGCGGAGACGAGCAGGTAGACATGAGCAAGGGTAGAGACTTTCGGGGCCCCCGCAAACGCGGTTTTGATGACGACGCCCCGTATAGCTATGATTCGCAGCGACCGAGCCGGCCGCCGCGTTCGCCATTTGGCGGCGGATTCCCAGACGCGCCGCCGCCGATGTCAAATGAGCCCGCCGTCGACGCCATCGTGAAGTGGTTCAAGCCCGACAAGGGCTTCGGCTTCGTTGAGCTTGGCAATGGCACCGGCGACGCCTTCCTTCATATCGGCGCCGTTCAGGCGGCTGGATATGACGCATTGCCGCCCGGCGCGAAATTGCAGGTCCAAGTCACGAGCTCAGTGAAGGGCCAGCAGGTTGCGCGCATTCTAGAGGTCGATCTTGCCGGCGCCGCCGAGCGCGCGCCGCCGCCGCCGCGCAGCGGTGGTGGCGGCGGCTTCGACAGCCCCCGGCCCCGTCGCCAGGCGCCCGATCCGTCGACTGCGGTGCCCGTCTCCGGAAAGGTCAAATGGTTCGATGAGACCAAGGGCTTCGGCTTCGTCCAGTCGAACGACGGCGGCAAGGACGTTTTCGTCCACATTTCGATTCTGGGCCCGTCGGGCGTGAACCGTCTCGCCGAGGGACAGCCCGTCACCATGCAGGTCGTCGACACGGCGAAAGGCAGAGAAGCGCTGTCCATCATCCTGGATTGAGCCTCATCGGGTAAATCGAAGCGCCGCGATCCTCTGCGAGGGCCGCGGCGTTTTTTTATGGAGTCCCCATGTCGCGCGGTCCGCATGGCGATGTCGATCGACTGATCGAAATCATGGCGGCGTTGCGTACGCCAGGCAGCGGCTGTCCGTGGGATCTCGAACAGGATTTCCATTCGATCGCGCCCTACACGATCGAGGAGGCCTATGAGGTCGCCGACGCCATCGAGCGTAACGATCTTGCCGACCTCAAGGACGAGTTGGGCGATCTCCTGCTCCAGGTCGTGTTCCATGCGAGGATGGCGCAGGAGCAAAACGCTTTCATCTTCAAGGACGTTGTCGACGCGATCTGCGACAAGCTCATTCGCCGGCATCCTCACGTTTTCGGTGGCGGCCAATCGCTCGACGCCGACGGCGTGACCGCGCAATGGAACGACATCAAAGCGCGCGAGAAGGCGGCGAAGCGCGGCGCGCCGCCGGCCAGTTTGCTTGACGGCGCGCCGCTCGCCCTGCCCGCCCTCACCCGTGCGCTGAAGCTGCAGGAAAAGGCGTCCGCAGTGGGGTTCGACTGGGACGACGCGCAGCATGTTCTCGATAAGATTCGCGAGGAAACCGAGGAGGTCGCCGCGGAACTCGCGCTCCCCGGCGCAAGCGCTTCGCCGGCGCTCGAAGAAGAGATCGGCGATCTGCTGTTTGTCGTCGTTAATCTTGCGCGCCACGCCAAGGTTGATCCCGAGCAGGCGCTGCGTAGCGCCAACGCCAAATTCGAGCGGCGCTTCCGCCATATCGAGAGACGGCTTAGCGAGATAGGGCGTTCGCCTCAAGCGGCGTCTCTCGACGAGATGGAAGCGCTTTGGGTTGAGGCCAAGGATTCCGAGCGCAAGTCAAAGATATAAAGAGCCCGCTTTGCAAAAATGCCGGGTCTACAGTTTCGCAGCGTGATCTAAGACGCCGCCCGCCTAGGGCGCGAGCCAGCTTCGCGGATGAGTTCGGCTTGCGGAAAGCGCCGCGCGAGACCATCCGAGCGCTCCGGATCGACACGAACGACAAGATGGACGCCGCCCTGAGGCAGGGCTTCGCGTTTGAGCACCTCGGTATGGGCGTGAAGCCAGGCGAGGCCCGCGCCGTCGGCGGCGTCCAGGTCCAGCTCGAAGCGGACGCGCCCCGCGGCCAGCGTGGATTCGATCCGCGCCAGCAGTTCGTCGAGCCGCTCACCGGTCAACGCCGACACGAGCGTCGGCCGTCGCTGTGGTTCGATTCCGCGCGCGGCGAGCTGCAGCGCCGATAGTCGCGCCGGGTCAAGCGCGTCGATCTTGTTCCAGACTTCGAGAATTCGGCCCTCGGCTCGGCCTTTGAGGCCGAGCTCGTCGAGGATCGCCTCAACGTCTCGCGCCTGAGCCTCCCAATCTTCATGCGATACGTCGCGAATATGGAGCACCACGTCGGCGAGCGTCACTTCTTCGAGGGTCGCCCGAAAGGCCGAGACCAGCATCGTCGGCAGATCCGAAATGAATCCCACCGTATCGGAGAGCAAGATGCGCGCGCCATGCGGCAGCTTAATCTGGCGCAACGTGGGATCGAGAGTCGCGAACAGCATGTCCTGAGCGAGCACCTCAGCCTTGGTCAGTCGATTGAAAAGCGTCGACTTTCCGGCATTGGTGTAGCCGACGAGCGCGACCACGGGATAGGGAACCTCGCGCCGGGTCTTGCGGTGCAGGGCGCGGGTGCGCTTCACCTTGTCGAGATCGTGCTCGATGCGGCGCATCCGTTCCTCGATCAAGCGCCGATCCGTCTCGATCTGGGTTTCGCCGGGGCCGCCGAGAAAGCCGAAACCGCCGCGCTGGCGTTCGAGATGGGTCCAGGAGCGCACGAGTCGCGATTTCTGATAGGCGAGATGGGCGAGCTCCACCTGCAGCGCGCCTTCCTTGGTGCGTGCGCGCTCGCCGAAGATTTCGAGAATGAGCCCGGTCCTGTCGATGACCTTGGCGTCCCACGCCTTTTCCAGATTGCGCTGCTGCACGGGCGAGAGCTGGCAATCCATGCTGACGAGGGCAGCTTCCTTCGCCTTGACGATTTCCGCGATCTCTTCGACCTTGCCCTTTCCAAGATAAGTCGCCGGCCGGACGTCGTTGAGCGAAAGGGCCGACTGTCCGACGACATCGAGGTCGATCGCCTGCGCGAGCCCCACCGCTTCGGCAAGTCGCGCCGTCGGGTCGCGCGCATGCGCGGCCCCGCCTCGGGCCGCCAGATAGGGTCCAATGACCAATGCGCGGGCTCCGGCGCCGTTTGCCGTCGCGCCGTTCGATGCTTCGCTTTCCGTCCTCAATCGCCTACCGCTGCTTGTCAGCCTGCGCCTCTTCCTCGCCCGGCTCAAACATTTGTATGGGGTGTCCTGGCATGATCGTCGAGATGGCGTGCTTGTAGACGAGCTGAGAATGGCCGTCTCTGCGCAGCAACAGGCAGAAATTATCGAACCAGGTGACAATTCCCTGGAGCTTGACGCCATTGACGAGGAAGATGGTGAGCGGGACTTTGTTCTTCCGGACGAAATTCAAAAATGTATCTTGCAGATTCTGCGAACGCTCTGACGACATCGGCTGTCCTGTTCTGTTTTTTAGCCGAGCGGAATTGACGCCGCCCCCGAGGGATCGTTCTTCTTTTTTCGCCGCCGGGTTCATTAGAGCCTTTCAAATCGCGAAGCGCAAGGCGCAACCCAGGCCGATGGCGCCGGCAATCCTCCAGCTTATTGTTGAACAGGTCTCGACGGCGGCAACGATCACGGCCGATGCATTACATCAAATAGTTGTCATATGTCATTGATTTTAGGACTCTACAGAGAGCGACTTAAGCTTTCGGTGTAAGGCCGAGCGCTCCATCCCGATGAACTCCGCCGTTCGGGAAATATTCCCGGAAAAGCGGTTGAGTTGCGCGATCAGGTATTCACGTTCGAACACTTCCCGCGCCTCTCTGAGCGGCAGGCTCATCAATTTTTCGCCGCGCACGCCGGCGGGAGTCGCCGGCACAAGTTCCCCGACGTCGGCGGGAAGCATTTCGGCGGTGATCGTCGCACCAGGTTCGCCCGATGTGAGGATCATCAGGCGCTCGACGTTGTTCTTCAACTGACGGATGTTGCCCGGCCAATCGTGCAACTGCAGGACCGCCAGCGCGTCTTCGGAAATCAGCCGGCGCGGCATGCCGGACGCAAGCGACATGTTCTCCATGAAATAGTCGATGAGCGCCGGAATGTCCTCGCGCCGTTCGGCTAGCGAAGGAACCCGGATCGGCACCACAGCGAGCCGGTGGAACAGATCTTCGCGCAGCGTTCCCTCTTCGATCGCCGACGCGAGATCGCGCGCCGAAGACGAGATGACGCGCACGTCGACCTCAACCTTGTTCGATCCGCCGACCCGCTGGAACGTCTGATCGACCAGCACGCGCAGGATTTTCGCCTGGGTGTCCTTCGGCATGTCGGCGATTTCGTCGAGGAACAGGGTACCGCCATGCGCCTCCTCGAGCGCGCCGATCTTGCGCTCGCCGTCCGCGCCTTCGCGTCCGAAGAGCTCGATCTCCATATTCTCTGGGGTGATCGTCGCAGAATTGATGACGACGAACGGTCCCCCGACGCGAGTCGAAGCCTCGTGGATGCAGCGGGCGGCGAGTTCCTTGCCGGTGCCGGGCGCGCCGGTGATCAGCACGCGCGAGTTCACGGGAGCGACGCGGCCAATGAGCTGCTGCAGTTGATGCGCCGCCGGGGAATCGCCGACGATGCGATCGAACGCCCCTGCCCGTTGACGCAAGGCGGAAATTTCGCGGCGCAGCTGATAGGCTTCGAGCGCGCGTTCCGCGACGAGCACCAGCCGGTCGGCCTTGAAGGGCTTTTCGATGAAGTCATAAGCGCCGATTTTGATGGCGCTGACCGCGGTTTCGATATTGCCGTGGCCGGAGATCATGACCACGGGCAAGCCCTTGTGCTGCTTCTGCACCTGTTCGAGCACCTGGAGCCCGTCGAGCCGAGACCCCTGCAACCAGATATCGAGAAATACGAGGTGCGGTCGGCGGCCGGCGATGGCGGCGAGCGCTTCGTCGGAGTCCTTGGCGGTTCGGACCCCATGCCCCTCGTCTTTCAGAATTCCGGCGACGAGCTCTCGGATGTCCTCTTCATCGTCGACAATCAAAATATCGGTGGCCATTATACCCCGCTCTGCCCCGCATCGCTTGCTTGCGCGGGCGCGCTGTCGGCCCCGACGCTCGCCGCGCGCGACTCTTCTTTCGAGGACGTCTCCGCGGCGAGCGGCACGATGAGCCTGACACAAGCGCCCCGGCCGGACGGCGCGTCAAGTAACTCCAGCCGGCCTCCATGATCCTCGATGATCTTGGCGACGATCGGCAGGCCGAGACCGGTGCCGTCCGATCGCGTCGTCATGTAAGGTTCGAGCAGGCGCTGCCGGTTCATCGCCGGGAAGCCCTTACCATTATCGATGACGTCGATTTCCGCCATGTGATCGCGCACATCCAAATTGATTTCGATTCGTCCCTTTTCCTGAGCGTCTTGTCCTTCGCGTGCGACGACGCCTTCGACGGCGTTCTTTACGATATTGGTGAGCGCCTGCGACAGCAAGCGGCGATCGAACTGCGCGATGACCGGCGTCGCCGGCAATTCTTCGATGATGTCGAGATCGGCGTTGCCGACGCGCATGAGAAACGCGACCTGCCGAATGCATTCGTTGAGATCGTCGCGCTCCGGGCGCGCCTTGGGCATACGCGCGAAGGATGAAAACTCGTCGACCATACGTTTGATGTCGTCGACCTGGCGCACGATCGTATCCGTGCATTGATCGAATATGTCGCGATCCTCCTGGATCACCTTGCCGTATTTGCGGCGCAGCCTTTCCGCCGAAAGCTGGATCGGCGTCAGCGGATTTTTGATCTCGTGCGCGATTCGCCGCGCGACGTCCGCCCATGCGGAGGTGCGCTGCGCCATCACGAGGTCGGTGATGTCGTCGAGCGTCACCACAAAATTGTGATGTCCGGCGTCGGCGCGGGCCGAGGTGACCCGCACATTCAAGGTGCGCTCGGCGACGCCGCGCTTGATGGTGATCTGGCTTTGCACGGCGCGCGGGAAGACCTCAGCCGCGTCCTTCAAGATCGGGACGATTTCCGGCAGGACCGACCCCACGGAGGCTCCGACCGTCGCCTGCCCCTTGGCGCCCGCGAGCGACAGTTCCTCGGCCGAACGGTTCAAAATGGTGACGACGCTTTCCGAATCCACGCCCATCACCGCCACCGGGACGCCGGAGAGCACGGCCTCGGTGAATTCGCGCCGTTCGTCATTGATCCGATTGGCTTCGATTAACCGGCTTTGCTGAAGATTGAGCTCGGTCGTCATATTGTTGAAGACGTCGCCAAGGCGCGCCAATTCGCCGTGCTGCTTGTCGACATCGACGTGGACGTCGAGATTGCCCGCCGACACTTCATCAGTCGCGGCGATCAGGTCGCGGATAGGCGTCACCAGACGGTCGGCGAAGTCGAGTCCAAACCAGATGGACGACAGCAACATGATCGTCGTCAGGAAAGCGTACATCAGCACGAACGCCCGCTGCACGGCGGCGCGATAGCCGTCGAAGGCGTCGTAGCTGCTGATCAAGCTTTGAGCCTGTTTGGGGAATTCCACTGCGATTGGGTCGATCGGCCGGGTGACGTATAGGAATGTGTCCTGAAAGGCGCTGAGCGCGCGCAACGCCACGAAGCTCTTGCCGTCATCGATCACGAGGCACAGCGGCTCGCCGCGCCGCGCATCCTCGAAGTCGGACTTGGGCGGAGCGATGATGATCGAGGCGGCATTCTGCGCCACGTCGATCCGGTCGAGAATCTCGCCGTTGGTTTTCACCAGGGCGGCGACCGAAAAGCCCAGGAAATACGCCCGCGACTGGAATATCTGGTGGAAATAAGGCCGGTCGGAATTGTAAAGGATGCTGGCCCGATCGAGATCCGAGGCGGTGAGCTGCGCTTCCTGCAGCAACGCCCGACACTGGCTCTCACGAAAAACGGCCGCGGCTTCGGCGGTATTGTGCACGAAGACCTTGACGCTCGACATGAAGGCGGGGTTGAGCACGCGCTCCAGCGTCAAAGAGCCGGCTACCGCCAACAGAATCGCCGGAATCAAGGCGATGACGGAGAAAAAGCCGACCGTGCGCACATGCAGGCGCGCCGCCGCCTCGCCGCGCCGCCAGACCCGGTAAAGGCGCCACGCCTTGACCAGCACCATCGCGAGCAAGACGCCGACGAAGACGCCGTTGACGACAAGCAGCGGCAGCACGCGGTCGTCGGTCGGCGAAATCGCGCCGAATTCCGCGATGACCAGAAACGTGGCCAAAGCGCAGCCGACGGCGCCGATCACGATGATCGGTCCGAACCAGCTGCGAAACGGCGACCTGCCTTTCGCCTTTGGCGGAGAAGCCGAATCTCCGGTCAGGGCCATGGCGCCTGTATAGGCTCCGCCCGCGCCGCTTGCAATTGAACCTCTGGTAAGCCGCTACCTGGGCGAGCGCATCAATCTGATGTCGAGATCGTTGACCTTCTTGCGCAGCGTGTTGCGGTTGAGCCCAAGCAATTCCGCGGCCTTGATCTGGTTGCCGCGGGTCGCGGCGAGCGCGGCGGACACGAGCGGAATTTCTATCTCGCGAATGATGCGGTGATAGAGGCCGGGCGGCGGCAATTGGTCGCCATAATCGCGAAACAGCTTGGCGAGGTGCAATTCGACCGAGGTCGAAAGCGTCTGTCCGTCGGACGATTCCTGCGACGCGGCGGAAGACGCGGTCTTCTCGGGCTCGGCCTGGCGGATCTCATGTTCGAGCTCCGCTTCGACGAGCTGGTCGGAAATGACTTCCTGCGGATGCAGGGCGGCGAGCCGACGGATGAGATTCTCAAGCTCGCGGATGTTGCCAGGCCAGCGGTATTTCTTCATCCGGTCGAGCGCCGGCTGCTCGATATATTTTTGCGGCAGCCCTTCGCTCGCCGCCACCTTGAAGAAGTGATGGACGAGGTCGGGGATGTCCTCGGCGCGTTCGCGCAGCGGCGGCAGCCGAAGCGGCACCACGTTGAGCCGGAAATAGAGGTCCTCGCGAAAGAGGCCCTGCTGGATGAGGATGCGCAGATCCTTGTTGGTCGCGGCGATGATCCGGACATTGGTCTTGATCGGCGTGCGCCCGCCCACGGTCGTATATTCGCCCTGCTGCAGCACCCGCAGCAGCCGCGTCTGCGCCTCCATCGGCATATCGCCGATTTCGTCCAGAAACAGCGTGCCGCCCTCGGCCTGTTCGAAGCGGCCCGCCGATCGCTGGTTGGCGCCGGTGAAGGCGCCTTTCTCATGGCCGAAGAGCTCGCTCTCGATCAGATCGCGCGGGATCGCCGCCATATTGACGGCGACGAAAGGGCCCTTCTTGCGCTTGCCATAGTCATGCAGGGCGCGGGCGACGAGCTCCTTGCCGGTCCCGGACTCGCCGTTGATCATCACCGTCAGATCGGTCTGCATCAACCGCGCCAGCGAGCGATAGATTTCCTGCATCGCCTGGGAGCGGCCGACGAGCGGCATCCCCTCGATTTCTTCATGGCCATTGTCTTCGGGATGCTTGCGCGGCTCGGCCATGGCGCGCCCGACGATGCCGACCAGCTCCTTCAGGTCGAAGGGCTTCGGCAGATAGTCATAGGCGCCCCGCTCCGACGCCCGGATGGCGGTCATGAAGGTGTTCTGCGCGCTCATGACGATGATCGGCAACTCGGGACGAAGCTTCTTGATGCGCGGCAGAAGTTCGAAGGCGTTCTCGTCGGGCATCACGACGTCGGTGACGACGAGGTCGCCCTCGCCCGACTGCACCCAGCGCCACAGCGTCGCCGCCGCGCCGGTTGTGCGCACCTCGTAGCCTGCGCGCGACAGGGCTTGGGCGACGACAGTACGGATCGAAGCGTCGTCGTCAGCGACTAGAATTTCTCCACGCGTCATTGATCGGTTCTCCCGCCCCTGCGAGATGTCATGCACGCTGTTCCTCACGTTGTTCTGGCCGTTTCGCTCTGTACATCGGCATCAGCACGCGAAACGTCGTGCGTCTGTGGAGCGACTCACACTCCACGATGCCGCCGTGGTCGTTGACGATCTTCGCAACCAGTGCAAGTCCGAGGCCAGTTCCCGTCGATTTCGTCGTCACAAAGGGATCAAAGAGATGCGCCGCAATGTCCTCGGGAACGCCGGGTCCATTGTCGCGCACGCAAAATTCGAGCGGCAGTCCGATGGGGCTTTTCTCGCCCATTGCGCGCAGGCTGACGCCGGGCCGGAACGCGGTCGAGAGTTCGATCTCGCCATCGACGGCCTCGCCGACCGCCTCGGCCGCGTTCTTCACCAGATTGAGAAAGGCCTGCACCAGTTGGTCGCGGTTGGCGGAAACCGCCGGCAGCGAAGGATCGTAGTTCTCGATGAAGCGGATATTGCGCGCGAATCCGCTTTGCGCGACGCGCTTTACATGGTCGAGCACCGAATGGATGTTGACCTGCTCCCGCTGCAGCGGACGCGCGTCGGAAAAAACCTCCATCCTGTCGACAAGACGCACAATCCGGTCGGTTTCGTCGCAAATGAGGCGTGTCAGCGCGCGATCCTGGTCGCTGAGCGAGGATTCGAGCAGCTGCGCCGCGCCGCGAATGCCGGACAGCGGATTTTTGATTTCATGCGCCAACATCGAGGCGAGCCCCGAAACCGAGCGAACAGCGCCGCGATGCGTCAATTGTCTGTCTATTTTATCGGCAATTGTTCGCTCCTGGAGCATCACAAGCACGAGCCCGTCGCCCTCGGGAAGCGGCGCGCAGTGAACGTCGACCCGTCGGTCGACGTCCTGGCCGGGCCGGCCAAGATCGATCTTGTATTCGTTGATCGTCGCGCCGCGCTCGCGCACCTGGTCGATGAGCGCGGTTAGCGGCGATCCGAACGGCAGCAGCCGATCGAGCGACTGGCCGATGAGCAGCGGCTTGCCGAGCTCAAAAAACGCCTCGGCGGCGCCGTTGGCGTCCTCGATGACGCCGTCGCGGGCGACCGTCAGTATCGGGTTCGGCAAGGCCTCGAGCATGCAGGATCGACCGGCCTCATTTATGATCTTGAGCGGCTCATAGCCGCAATGCGCGCCATTCCGGCGGGGACGATCGGTAATGCTCATGCCGCAGCCCCCTGCTCTGTGAAATGTCCCATGAGAAAGATCCGCTCGGTCAGCCGCCCCGCCTCATCGATCGAATCTGTCGTGACGAGCGCGCGACGCGCATTGCTCTCCGTCGGTCTCCCTAAGCGGTCGACATAGGCGGCAAGATGCTTGCGCGCGTGCCTCAGACCGGCGGACGCGCCCATTGAACGAACCAGGCCTTCCAAATGTTCGCGCGCGATTTCGGCGCGCTGCGCCGCAGTCGGCGGAGCCCGTCGCTTGCCGGTCTTCAAAAAATGGGCGATGTCGCCAACGATCCAGGGCTGGCCCATCGCCGCTCGCCCGATCATGACCCCGTCGGCGCGGGATTTCTCGATCATCTCAGCCGCGTCGTCTTCGCCGGCGCAATCGCCATTGGCGATCACCGGAATTCGCACGGAAGCCTTCACTGCAGCGATCGCCCGCCAGTCGGCCCGGCCCGAATAGAATTGCTGCCGGGTGCGGCCATGCACGGTGATCATCGCGGCGCCTTCGGCCTCAGCCCGCTGCGCCAGATCGGCGGCGTTGCGGTTCGAATCGTCCCATCCCAAGCGCATTTTGACGCTGAGCGGCACGCATATTGCCTCGCGGGCTGCTGAGATGAGCCGGGCCGCCTGATCGAGATCGCGCATCAGCGCGGCGCCCGCCAGACCTCCGGTGACACGCTTGCAAGGACAGCCCATGTTGATGTCGATCCAGTCAGCCCCGGCGGCTTCAGCGCTTCGCGCGGCGGCCGCCATTTCTTCCGGCTCGCGCGCGGCGATCTGAATGACCCGGGGGCCCTCGCCGGCGCGCGCAAGACGCATCGACGTTTCGCGGTCGCCGCGGGCGACGCCCGCCGCCGTCACCATCTCGCTCACCGTCGCCGAAGCCCCAAGGCGGGAAGCGATGCGACGCATGGTCGGATCGGTTACGCCGGCCATCGGCGCGAGGAGCGCATGGCCGGTCAACGCGAGCCCGCCAATGCTCAGGGGCGAAGGCGCAAGGCCAACGCCCAAATTTTTGGCAGTAGCCATCTTGCCCACATCATAAGCAGTTCTCTTCGCACTTGCAACATAGCATTTGCTGACCGCCGGCATTTGACGGCGAAGGCGAAAAACGACAGAGAGCGGCCATGAGCGCCGCTCCGGACCATCCATCCATCGCCATTCTCGTCGTCGCCGGCGGCCGCGGCGCGCGCGCCGGCGATGGGCCGCCGAAACAATATCGACCGATCGCCGGACAGACCCTTCTCGCCCGAACGCTTCACGGGCTGCGCGTGGCGGCGCCTCAGGCCGCGCTTAAAGTCGTCATCCATCGCGACGACCTCGACTATTATGCCGCGAGCGCGGCGGAGCTCTCGCCGCCCGATCAGGCGCGCCTTCTGGCGCCGGCCTTTGGCGGCGCGACAAGGCAGGACAGCGTCAGGAACGGCCTCGAGGCGCTCGCGACCGAGGGCGCCCCTGACATCGTGCTGATCCATGACGCCGCGCGTCCCTTTGCCGACGCCACGCTCGTGGCGCGTGCGGTCGAGGCGGCCAAGGCCTATGGCGCCGCCGCGCCCGGCGTGGCGCTCGCCGATACGATCAAGGAGATCGACGACGCCGGGACGGTGGTGGCGACGCCTGAGCGCGCACGGCTTCGCGCCGTGCAAACGCCGCAGGCGTTCCGCTTTGATCTCATCTTGAAGGCGCATCGCGCCGCGGCGGCGGGCGGGCGCGACTATACCGACGACGCCATGATCGCCGAGGCCGCCGGGGCGAAGGTGCATATTTTCGACGGCGACGCCGCCAATTTCAAACTCACGACGCAACAGGACTTCGCCCGCGCCATGGAGCTCGTAAAGCAAACCGCGTTCGCGGACCTGCCGGACATCCGCACGGGCCAGGGCTATGACGTCCATGCCTTCGGACCGGGCGACGCAGTCTGGCTCGGCGGCGTCGCGATCCCCCATACGCATGGCCTTTCCGGCCATTCCGACGCCGACGTGCTGTCCCATGCGATCACCGACGCCATTCTCGGCGCCCTCGCCGAAGGCGACATCGGCGCGCATTTTCCGCCCTCCGATTCGCAGTGGAAGGGCGCCGCGTCGTCGATCTTTCTGGCGCGCGCCTGCGAACTGGTGCGGGCGCGCGGCGGCGCCATCGCCCATGTCGACGCCACGATCATTTGCGAAGCGCCAAAGATCGGCCCGCACCGCGAACGCATTCGGGAAAAACTGGCGGAGACCATGGGCGCCGACATCGGGCGCGTCGCGATCAAGGCGACGACGACGGAGAGGCTCGGCTTTACCGGCAGAGGCGAGGGCATGGCGGCGCTGGCGATCGCGACGGTAAGGCTGCCGTGAGAGTCTGACGTGTCATATCCGACGCGGACCCTTCGCGCAGGATAGGGAAACTAGAACAGCGCTGGCGGCGACGAGCTGCGCGCGACGCAACGACCGTTGGGGCGCGCGCGACCTGCTATAAGGCCGGTTCAGCAAAGCTGAGGTCAGCCATGATCCGCGTCACACATCGAATTGCGCTCGACGATTCCGAGATCGTGGAGGAATTCGCGCGCGCCTCGGGGCCCGGCGGCCAGAATGTGCAAAAGGTCGAAACTGCCGTGCGGCTGCGTTTCGACATCTGCAATTCGCCGAGTCTCGCCGATGACGTGAAGGCGCGGCTCGCGCGACTCTCCGGCCGGCGCCTCACCAAGGAGGGCGTCCTCCTGATCGAGGCGCGGCGCTATCGCACGCAGGAGCGCAACCGCGCCGACGCGCTCGAACGCCTCATCGAACTCATA
>NZ_JAKFWS010000019.1 GCF_021731785.1 Methylocystis sp. | reverse complement strand
CAACCCCGGCGATACCAGACGTTTTCGACAGGGCTTGAGGGCGCGACAATCGACCGATCGGGCGCGCTCATGGGGCCCGCGAGCCCCTCCGTAGGAATGGCGGTCGCCAAAGTCGCGCTGCAGAGCGCGCCCGATAGCGCCAATTTTAGGCCTTTGCGCATTGTTTTTTTCTCCTTTTCACGCGGCATGCCGCCGCCTTGCTGCGCTGCAAACTCTGCTGGAGCTCACGCCGCAACAACTCAACTGGGCCGGATTCGATCCGCTTCGAGAGGCTGAAACGGGACTTTTTTTGGCGTTTACGTTAAGCGCCCAGCGACGATGTCAGACGCCGACGCATCGCCGCCTGTGTCACGGATGAACTCCAAGAGCCTCCGGCGAAAGAAATCGCGGACGCGAGCGGCGGTCGTCGGATGCTGCTCCAGAATCAAATGAAACAAGGGGCGCATGATCTTAAGCGTCACGGCCGGCTCGCGGGCGATGGCGGTGGCCGGACGGAGCGAGGCCGCAACAAGCGCGGATTCGCCGATCAGCGTCCAGGGCCGGACGATGATCGGCTGCGGACGTCCGTCATCGTGCAGATCGAGCGCGATCGATCCCACGGCGAGCACATAGCCGCCGTCCGACATTTCGCCGCGGCGAAACAGAATGTCGCCAGCCCTCAGCAGGCGCGTGTCCGCCGAAGAGGCGAGCATTCGCAGGGCATTGGGCTCGAACATCGAAAAGAGGGGAATGCGCGCGAGATTGTCGATCGCGTCGTCCAGCGTCATGTCATCTTGTTTGGCGTTCCCCAGCGTCTCTATATGCGACTCGATATGCGGCGGCCTCAGGGCGCTAGGGTCAAGACCGGAAATCCTCTTCGCTCGCCGCGAGCCGATACCCGTCGCCTTCCGTCTTGAGCCAGCGCGGCCGTCCGGGCGACGGCTCGAGTTTGCGTCTCAGACGGTGAATGTGGGTTTCGAGCGTGCGGGTCGACATATTCGGTCCGTAGCCCCACACGTCGCGAAGCAGCGACTGACGAGAGACCGTCGCGCCATTCGCGCGCGCGAGCCTTGCGAGAATCGCCGCTTCCTTTTCGGTGAGCTTCACGCGCGCGCCGGAAGGCGCCCGCAATTCGCCAACCTCGAACCGATAGGGGCCGACGGCGGCGGGGTGAGGCGCGGATTCTAATAGCGCGACAAGCTCCGCAAAGCGGAACGGACGCGCAATGACAGCGTCGACGCCTCGGGGCGGCGATTTCGGCGCATCCGCGATGAGCACGACGCGGGTCATGCAGCCGCGGGCGCGCGCATCGGCAAGCGCTTCAAAATGACAATGCGCCTCGTCGAAAAGCGCCGCGTCCGGCCATTCTTCGTCCGTGGCGCCAAGACCGCCCTCGCGTAGCGCATAGGGGCCGAGCGTGGCGAACTGCTCAAAGAGCGTCGCCCGTAGCTGTGGTTCGGCAGCGATGCTGAGGGTGCGCGGAAGGGACATGAACCGGCGGTCGCTCCTCGCTTTGAAGAGATTATCTCTGCTATAGGCGGTCAAACGCGCCCGCGAGCGGCGCATCTGAACGCATCATGCATCCTCGATCAAACCGATCAAAACCCGCCGGACTGACGTTGCTGCGCGTCGCGCGGCGCATCGGCGGCCCACCGCATGAGGGAAGGCTGATCGCCGGTTCGCTCGTTCTCTCTTGCGCGCTCGGCCGCAGCGGCGTCACGCGCAACAAGCGCGAGGGCGACGGCGCGACTCCGGCCGGCCGCTGGCCGCTTCTTTATTTTTATCTCCGCACGCCTGCTCCTCTGCGCTTGCCATGGCGCCGGACCCGGCCGCGCGACCTCTGGTGCGATGATCCGGGCTCATTCCTTTATAACAAGCCGCTTCATGGACCGTCGCACCTTGGCCATGAGGAGATGTGGCGCAACGATCAGCTCTATGACGCCGTCGGCGTGATCGGCTACAATCTTCATCCTCGCGTGCGCGGCCGCGGCAGCGCGATTTTTTTTCACATCGCGACTGACGACCATGCCGCCACCGCCGGCTGCGTCGCGTTGCGGGCCCGCGACATGGCGCGGCTTCTGCCGCGGTTGGGGCGCAGCGTCGCGCTGTTGATCGGATAGCGCAGACAGCCTTCTCCCTGTCCCCCCGTTTCGCGGGAGAGGGGACGTTAACGAGCGGCATTCGTAGGGCGCTGAACGGCGCGACCGCAGCGTTGAAGCGTGACGCCAGTGCTGATGAAACGCCGAATCTCACTCCCTCTCCCGCGAAGCGGGTTGGGGAGGGGGCCTAGCCCGCCATCATCCGCGCGAGTCGGGGAGGGGCCGCCGTCTCAAGCGGGATAATCCCGCTCGCCCATGATCGCCGAACCGACCCGGACATAGGTCGCCCCTAACTGAATCGCGAGTTCGAAATCCGAACTCATGCCCATCGACAATTCGCTGATCCCATTGCGCGCGGCGATGTCGGCGAGCAGCGCGAAATGCGGCGAGGCCTGCTGGTCGACCGGCGGCACGCACATCAGCCCTTCGATTTTCAGCCCGTAAGCCTCGCGGCAAGCGGTCAAAAAGCTGTCAGCGCTTTCGGGGAGGACGCCGGCCTTTTGCGGCTCGGCGCCGGTGTTGACCTGCGCGAAAAGCCGCGGACGCTTGCCTGTTTTGGAGATTTCATCGGAAAGCGCCTTGGCGATCTTCTCCCGGTCGACGCTTTCGATAACGTCAAAGAGCTCCACCGCCTCGCGCGCCTTGTTCGACTGCAAGGGACCGATGAGATGCAGCTCAATGTCAGAATATTTTTCCCGCAGCTTTGGCCATTTCGCCGCGGCCTCCTGTACCCGGTTCTCTCCGAAAATCCGGTGGCCGGCCTCGAGCAAGGGAACGGCCGCCTCGGCCGGGAAGGTCTTGGTGACGCAGACGAGGCGAACGGAATGCGGATCGCGGCCGCAGTCCGCTGCAGCGCGGCAAATCGCTTCGCGCGTCGAATTGAGGCGATCTGCGGCTCCCATGCCGGCGAAAATCGCGATTTCTATGAAAGGGTCAAGCGCCGAATCTTTTGCGCCTTCGCAGTGCGGAACTTCGCACCGTCGAGCGCGTTAAGCTTCCGGCGGCAAAACGATGCGGGATCGCCGCGACAATCCTTATTGAGAGACGCCGCCGCCCTACCATTTATCCTTGCCACAGCATTGGAGGCCGACAATGGTCAATGACAGCCTAATTTACGACGGGAGCGCCACGCATCTCCATCTGCGCCGCAAATGGGGATGGATCGTCGCGCTTGGCGCGCTGATGCTCATTGGCGGCCTGTTCGCGCTCTATGATGTCACGACCGCAACGCTCGTGACCGTGTTTTACGTCGGCGCGGCGATGCTCGTCGCCGGCGTGATGGAGATCATCACAGCCGTTCAGATCCGGCCCTGGACCAGGGCGCTGCTGTGGGGCGTGATCGGCCTCATCACGATTGTCGCGGGCTTTCTGGTCTTTCGCGATCCGCTGCTCGCGGCGGTGTCGCTGACCGCGATCATCGGCGTCGCGCTGATCGTCGCCGGCTTGTTCAAGCTGATCCTCGCCTGGCACATTCGCGACGTCGGCCCCTGGGGCCTTGTAGCGTTTTCAGGCGTGATCAGCGTTGTGCTGGGCGGAATGATTATGGCGCAGTGGCCCTATTCCGGCCTTTACATCCTCGGCCTGTTCCTCGCGATCAATCTGATCTTCGAGGGCGTTAGCTGGATCACCGTAGGCCTTTCGGCGAAGGCTTGAGCGCCTCAGAATTGTAAGGGGCCGTCAAACGGCCCCTTAATTTTCGTCGCCCACTTACGACACCGGCCCTTTGACATCCCCCCGACCCCCCGGCATTAGAGGCGCAATCCCTTCAAACCGGACGCGCCAGCCAGATGAGACCCGAACGCTACAATTTCGCCGAGGCGGAGCCGCGCTGGCAAAAGATTTGGGAGGAAAACCAATCCTTTAAGTCAGGCGATCGGCCGGGCGCGGCCAAATATTATGTGCTTGAGATGTTTCCCTATCCGTCGGGCCGGCTGCACATGGGCCATGTGCGCAATTACTCGATGGGCGACGTCATCGCGCGCTTCATGCGCGCCAAGGGTTTCGACGTCCTGCATCCGATGGGGTGGGACGCTTTCGGCCTTCCCGCCGAAAACGCCGCCTCGCAAACCGGCGCGCATCCGGCGCAATGGACCTACGCCAATATCGCGGCGATGCGGGCGCAGCTCAAAACGCTGGGGCTGTCGCTCGACTGGTCGCGTGAGATCGCGACCTGCGATCCCGAATATTACGGGCGTCAGCAGAAGCTTTTCCTCGATTTCCTCAAAGCCGGCATCGTCGACCGCAAGAAGTCGAAGGTGAATTGGGACCCGGTCGACATGACGGTGCTCGCCAACGAGCAGGTCATCGACGGGCGCGGCTGGCGTTCGGGCGCGCTCGTCGAACAGCGCGAGCTGACGCAGTGGTTCTTCAAGATCACCGCTTATTCGGAAGAACTGCTGTCCGCGCTCGACGAACTCGAGCGCTGGCCCGACAAGGTGCGGCTCATGCAGCGCAACTGGATCGGGCGCTCGGAAGGCATGCTCGTGCGCTTCGCGCTCGCCGCGCCGCTTGACGGAACGTGCGAGATCGAAGTCTTCACCACCCGCGCCGACACGCTGTTTGGCGCGAAATTCGTCGCTCTCGCCGCCGACCATCCGCTGGCGAAAGCCGCCGCCGAGAAAGACCCGGCGCTCGCCGCCTTCGCCGAGGAGTGCCGGCGTGGCGCGACGTCCGCGGAAGCGATCGAGACCGCCGAAAAGAAGGGATACGACACGGGGCTGCGCGTCGTTCAACCATTCGATCCGAACTGGACGCTGCCGGTCTATGTCGCGAATTTCATCCTGATGGACTATGGCACGGGCGCGATCTTCGGCTGCCCGGCGCATGACCAGCGCGACCTCGATTTCGCGACGAAATATGAGCTCGGCTTCGAGGTCGTAGTCTGTCCGGAAAGCTTCCCTCCCCAAGAGCTCGAAAAGCAGATCGCCGAAAGCGGCGAAGCCTTTGAAGGCGATGGCAATCTGGTCAATTCTCGCTTTCTCAACGGGCTCACTGTGCCGCAGGCGAAGGAAGAGGTCGCCAACCGTCTGACGACGACGGCGCTGTTCGACCGGCCACAGGGCGAGCGGAAGGTGAATTTCAAGCTGCGCGACTGGGGGATTTCGCGCCAGCGCTACTGGGGCTGCCCGATCCCGATCATCCATTGCGAGACCTGCGGGCCGGTTCCGGTTCCCGAGGCCGATCTGCCGGTGAAATTGCCGGAGGATGTCTCTTTCGATAAGCCGGGCAATCCGCTCGATCGCGACCCAAGCTGGAAGAATGTTCCCTGTCCGTCCTGCGGCGCGCCGGCGCGGCGCGAGACCGACACGATGGACACTTTCGTCGACTCGTCCTGGTATTACGCGCGCTTCGCCGATCCGCATAACGCTCTCGAGCCGGCGAGCGCCGAGGCGGTGGCGCGCTGGCTGCCGGTCGATCAATATATCGGCGGCATCGAGCACGCGATTCTGCATCTGCTGTATTCGCGCTTCTTCGCCCGCGCCATGCGCGATTCCGGCCATGCCGCGGTGGCCGAGCCCTTCGCGGGCCTGTTCACCCAGGGGATGGTCGTTCACGAGACCTATCGCGCGCCGGACGGCCAATGGGTCGCGCCTGATGCGATCCGCGTCGAGGCCAAGGACGGCGGCCGCCGCGCTTTTCTCGTCGATGGCGATGTGGAGATCGAAATCGGCCCGATCGAAAAAATGTCGAAGTCGAAGAAGAATACGGTCGACCCCGACGATATCGTCGCAAGCTATGGCGCCGACACGGCGCGCCTTTTCGTTCTGTCCGACAGCCCGCCCGATCGTGACGTGATCTGGTCGGACGAAGGCGCGCAGGGCGCCTGGCGTTTCGTCCAGCGCTTGTGGCGCCTGACCGGCGAATTGGGACGGGTGGCGGCGCCCGTCGAGGCTGAACCGCCGGCGTCGTTTCACGATCTCGCGCTCGCCGTGCGCAAGGCGACGCATCGCTCGATCGCCCAGGCGAGCGAAAATATCGAGCGGTTGCGGTTCAATAGCGCCATCGCCCGCATTCGCGAATTCGCCAACGAGCTCACGAGCGCGCTCGACGCCGTGACCGAAACGCCCGTGCCCCCCGACCTCGCCTTCGCCTTCCGCGAGGCGGCGGACGCCCTCATTCGCCTTGTCGCGCCGATGACGCCGCATGTCGCTGAGGAATGCTGGGCCGATTTGGGCCACAAAGGGCTGGTTGTTGAAGCGCCTTGGCCGGCGGCCGATCCTACCCTGGTCGCCCAGGAGATGATAAGCCTGCCGGTACAGGTCAATGGCAAAAAGCGCGCCGAAATTCTCATCGCCCATGACGCCGACGAAGAAACGATTCGCAAAGAGGCTTTGGCGCAAGATGGCGTTCAGCGCGCCATGGAAGGCAGACCGCTGAAGAAGTTCATTCTCGTTCCGAAAAGGATCGTCAATGTGGTGGTTTGAAACCGCATGTCGCGCGTCAAAGGCTTTCCTCGTTCCGAGCGACCCCCAAAGTCCTCACCCTGAGGAGCGCCTGAAAGGCGCGTCTCGGGTCGAGGGCTCCTCTTTGCGCCTTCTAGAGCATCCTTCGAGACGCCCGCTGCGCGGGCTCCTCAGGATGAGGCTCCTGTTTGTGATGGTCACTTTTTCTTGCGTCCTGCCGCTTGCCGGCTGCCTCCAGCCGCTTTACGCCCCGGCGGGATTTGGGCTCGACGCCTCGCCGCTCGCGGTCGAGCTGCAGGCGATCGCCGTCGACGAAATTCCGCAGCGGCTGGGGCACTACGTCCGCAACGAGCTGATTTTCGGCCTGAACGGCACCGGCTCCCAGCCGCCGCCGCGCTACCGGCTGATGGTCGTTCTCCGCGAGCGCGTGCAGACGCCGATCCTCGACACGGTGACGGGTCGCGCCACCTCGGCGACGGTGATCGTCGACGCCGATTACCGGCTGGTCACCTTGCCCGAGGAAATCGAGCTGACGAAAGGCATCGCCTTCAATGTCGCGAGCTACGATCGTTTCTCGAACCGCTTCTCCAATGTGCGCGCCGCAAGAGACGCTGAGATTCGCAACGCCCGCGTCATCGCCGAATCGATCCGCACCAGAATCGCCACCGTGATGGCGGCGAGGCTGTCGCCAGTCCCGCCGCCTGTCCTGCCCAATTGACGGGTGAAGCGGACAGCGGCGCATCATGACGGCGGTCAGGACTCGCGACGCCGAACGCTTCATCGCCGCGCCGCCGGAGAGTATTTTCCTTTTTCTCGTCTTCGGTTCCGATACCGGCATGGCGCGCGAGCGCGCGCTGGCGCTCATCGACAAGCGCGTCGACGATCGCCGCGACCCGTTCCAATTCGTCGAGATGAGCGGCGACGCCGTCGCCGCCGACCCGCTTGCGCTCCTCGATGAGGCCAACACCACGCCGCTGTTTGGCGGACGGCGCGCGATCCTCGTCGAGACCGGCTCCAAATCGGTGCTGCCGGCGATCGATTCGCTCGTCGCCGCGCCCCCCGCGCATTGCACGGTTGTGCTGACAGCCGGCGCGCTGAGGCGCGACGCGCCGCTGCGCAAGCTTGTCGAGGGCGCGAAGCAGGGGGCGGCTATTGAATGCCAGCCTGACGCCGAAGCGGATTTGCAGGCGCTGATCGATCGCAGCCTTAAAGACGCCGGCCTGGTGGCCAGCGCCGAAGCGCGCGGCCTGCTGCTCGGCGCGCTCGGCGAGGACCGGCTGATGAGCCGCGCAGAGCTTGCAAAGCTCGCGCTCTATATGCATGGCCGCGAGCATGTCGAAGCCAAGGACGTCGAAGCGATCGTCGCGCATGCCTCGAATATTGCGTCCGATCGCGTGGTGACGGCGGCCTTTGCTGGAAACGCCGAGGTCGGCGCAGCGCTCGACGCTTATTTTTCGCAGGACGGCGACGCCTCTCAGTTGCTCTTCGGCGCGCTTCGCTATGCCGTCGCGCTGCACCGCGGCCGTCTTGCCATGGAGCGCGAAGGCGGGCGTCCGGACGCCGGCGTTTCGGCGCTGATGCGCGCGGGCTTCGGCTTCATGCACCGCGCGCTGATGGAGGAACAGCTCAAGAACTGGTCATCGACGCGCCTCGGCGCGCTGATCGAGCCGCTGCGCGCCGCCCAAACTCGGGCGCGCGCCAACGCCGCCGCGGCGCAAATGGAAGCCGAGCGCGCGCTGTGGAACGTCGCGCGCGGCGCGGAGATAAGAGGGCCGCGTCAGTCCCGATCCGGGGCGCCGAGAGGAAAATAAGCGCGATAAGGTCTTGCTTCGTCCACGGCTCTCGCGAAGGAGGGCCGCGCCAGCAGGCGCCGGCGATAGGCCTTTGCATTGACGAGCGCGGTGTCGATGGGATGCGCCCAGTCGGCGTAAAAAAGCGCTGGTGCCGCTGCGCAATCCGCGAGCGAGAAGTCCTCTCCCGCAGCCCATTCCCCACTTTTCATCTTTTCGTTTAGCCAGCCGTACGCCGTGTCTAGCGCTCGGCGCGCTTCAGCGACTCCAAATGAATCCCGATCTCCTTCCGGGCGCAGACGATCAAATACGATTCTTTGCATGGGCGTCATGATGTAATTGTCGAAGAACCGATCCATGAATCGCACATCGACCGCCGCAAGCGCATCGCGCGGCATGAGCGTCGTTCGGCCAGGGTGGTGCAGGTCCAGATATTCGACGATGACGCTGGCCTCCATAATGCTGCGGTCATCGTCGAGCAGAAGCGGAAAGCGTCTTATCGGCCAAAGCGCGGCCCACTTCCCTGCCGCTTGCTTGTCCTCGAGCGATCGAAATTGGAAGGCCGTGTCGTTCTCATAAAGCGCAATGAGCGCCTTCTGCGTGTAGGACGAAAACGGATGGCCATACAGCGTGAGCGTCATGATGCGCTTTCGTCGAGCAGGACGCTGAATCCGCCGAAGATCATGCGCTTGCCGTCGAACGGCATTGGCATGTCTTTCATGCGCGGATCTTCGTGCATTTTTTTGTGGGCTGCGTCGCGAACGTCTTTCGATGGCCAGATGACCCACGAGAACACGACATTCTCGCCGCTCTCGGCGGCGACGGCGCGCTTGAAGTCGGTGACTTTGCCGTCGGGCACATCGTCGCCCCAGCATTCGACGACGCGCAGCGCGCCCCACTCCTTCATGATGGGCCACATCTGCGCGGCGGCCTTGCGGTAATCTTCCTTCCCGCCCGCGGGCACGGGGATCACGAAACCGTCGACATAGCTCATTGCGCCGCTCCTTCTTTCTGGCACGCCTTCGACGCCGCCTCGGCGTCCATCCACATAATCTCCCAGATATGTCCATCGGGATCTTCGAAGCTGCGGCCATACATGAAGCCGAAATCCTGCGTCGGCGTCGGATCCGGCGCGCCGCCGGCGCGCGTCGCCTTTTCGACGAGGGCGTCGACGTCGGCGCGGCTGTCGGCTGAGATGCAGATCAAGACTTCTGCGCTCGTATGCGCGTCAGCGATCTTCTTCGTCGTGAACTGGCGGAATTTCTCATGGGTCAACAGCATCGCGTGAATCGTGTCGGAGAAAACGAGGCAGGACGCGGTGTGGTCGGAAAACTGTGGGTTCAACCTCGCGCCGATCGACTCGTAGAATGCGGTCGCCTTCGGTAGATCGGCGACGGGAAGATTGACGAATATAAGCTTGGACATGGACGCTCCTCCCAAAAACCGACCTTTGCGAACCTACCGTATAAGTTATAAAATGCAACAATGAAGTTAGCAAAAATAACTAAAAAGGAAGGATCTGGGCGAGGCTCCTCTGTCGCGCGAAGCTATGACGACGCCTGCGGCGCCGCCCATGCGCTTGATCTTATTGGCGAACGCTGGGCGCTTCTGGTGATGCGCGAACTCATGTTCGGCCCAAAGCGATTCAGCGACCTGCGCGCCGATCTTCCCGGAATCAGCGCCAATGTGCTGACGCAGCGGCTGGAGCGGCTGGAGGAAATCGGCGCGCTGAAACGGCGCAAACTGCCGCCCCCGGCGGCGAGCCATGTCTATGAGCTAACGCCCTGGGGCTATGAGATTGAGCCGGTCTTAGGCGTCCTGGGCCGCTGGGCGGCGCGCTCGCCGCTGCATGATCCGACGCTGCCTCTAAGCGCCGCCTCGCTGATGCTGTCGTTCAAGACGATGTTCGACCCGCGCCGGGCGAAGGGATTGAACGCGCGCATCGGCTTTCGCATCGGCGACGAGACGTTTCTTGTGCGCATTTCTGGCGGCAAATGCGACGCCGCGCGGCAGTCGTTGGATGGCGCCGCCGTGGTCTTTGTCGGGCAGGCGAGGGCGATCGCCGCGGCGGTCTATGGCGGCGCGCCGCTCAAGGCGCTTGAAGCGAATAGGGCCATCACGATCGAAGGCGACCGAGCGCTTGCGGAACGTTTTACAGGGCTCTTTCCGCTGCCGCAAAAAGCGTAAAGGTCACGCCGCGCTGGCGAGGCTCTCGAAAAGCGCGCGGCCGTCAATTCCGCCCACAAGCGGGTCGATGAGGTTTTCAGGATGCGGCATCAGGCCGAGCACATTGCGCCTGTCAGAATAGATGCCGGCGATGTCGTTGCGCGAGCCGTTGGGATTGGCGTCGCCGCCGACATTGCCGGCCGAGTCGCAGTAGCGGAAGGCGACAAGGCCGTCGCCTTCCAGACGCTCGATCGTCGCGTCGTCGGCTTCGTAATTGCCTTCGCCATGCGCGATGCAGACCTCGATCGTCTGGCCCTTGGCGTAATGGCGCGTGAAGGCGGTGTCGTTGCGTTCGACCTTGAGATGCTGCATCCGACAGACGAAACGCAGATTGGCGTTACGCATCAGCACGCCCGGCAGCAGGCCGCTTTCGCAAAGAATCTGGAAGCCGTTGCAGACGCCGAGCACCAGTCCGCCGCGCGCGGCATGCGCCCGCACGGCATCCATGATCGCGGCGCGGCCGGCGATCGCGCCGCAGCGCAGATAATCGCCATAGGAAAAGCCGCCGGGCAGAACGACGAGGTCAGTGTCGGCGGGGAGTTCGTGGTCGGCGTGCCACAGCATCGTTGGCTCGCGCCCCGTCGCCTGTTTCAGCGCGCGGGCCATGTCGCCTTCGCGATTGGAGCCAGGGAAAACGACGACGGCGGCTTTCATGGGAGTTCGATGCGGTAGTTTTCGATCACGGTGTTGGCGAGCAGCTCGCAGGCCGCTTGCAACTGAGCTTTGGCGGCGCTGGCGTCGGCGCCGGCGAATTCCACGTCGAACACCTTGCCCTGCCGCACGCTCGCGACGCCTTCGACGCCAAGCGACTTCAACGCGCCTTCGATCGCTTTGCCTTGCGGATCGAGAATGCCGGATTTGAGCGTGACGACGACGCGGGCTTTCATGCGCTGTTCCAAATTTCAGAAGATGGCGGAACGGTTACTGGCTCGGCGCGCGAAGCGCAAGCCGGCGCACTACGCCAAACCCGTGCCGCGATAAATCTCACGCGAGCGCAAGCCGGCGCCGATGACAGGCAGGTCGAGTTCATTTTCAGCCGTCTCAAAACGGCGCTCGGCGAAACCATTGGCGCGATCGAAGGATACGACCTCAAGCGCGTCCTGTGCGATCACCACATATTGCCTAAGTGAAGGCAGGGTCGCATAAGCTTTCCGCTTCCAACGCAAATCCTTGTTCGCGGTTGACGGCGAGAGAACCTCGAAAGCGATGATCATGTCGTCGCATTCAACGCCCTGGAGATCGTCGTTCGGTCGGATCAGCAGGTCTGGAACGGGAATGCTTATTTCCGACAGGCGCACGCCAAGGCCGGGGATGACCTCCCACGCAGCGTCTTTTCGCCGAGAGAGTTCAGTCAGCGCGAAAAATATGTTTCCGACAATCTTTTGATGCAGACGGCCAGCCGACGCGTTCAAGACCGGCTCCCCTTCGATCAGCTCCCATTTTTCGTCGTCGGGGCGCGTCGCGGTGAACGCGAAGAATTCCTCCGCGCGCATCGGACCTGAATCGAGGTGAGGAACGCCCATGGCGGCCCTTTGCGGATCTCTTACTGCACCAGCTTCGGCGCGCCGGTGCGGACGGTCTCGTTTTCCTGCATGATGCCGAGCCGCCGCGCGACCTCCGTATAGGCTTCCACCAGCCCGCCCAGATCGCGGCGGAAGCGGTCCTTGTCGAGCTTGTCGTTCGATTTAATGTCCCACAGACGGCAGCTGTCCGGCGAAATCTCGTCGGCGACGACAATCCGCATCATGTCGCCTTCCCAGAGCCGTCCGCATTCCATCTTGAAGTCGACGAGGCGGATGCCGACCCCCAGGAAGAGCCCGGAAAGAAAGTCGTTCACCCGAATGGCGAGCGCCATGACGTCGTCGATCTCCTGCGGGGTCGCCCAGCCGAACGCGGTGATGTGCTCTTCCGACACCATCGGGTCGTCGAGCGCGTCGTTCTTATAGTAGAATTCGATGATCGAGCGGGGCAGTTGCGTGCCCTCTTCCATCCCAAGGCGCTTGGCGAGCGAGCCGGCCGCGACGTTGCGCACGACCACTTCGAGCGGAATGATCTCCACCTCGCGGATGAGTTGCTCGCGCATGTTCAGCCGGCGGATGAAATGGGTCGGCACGCCGATGCTGTTCAAATGCTGGAAGATGTATTCGGAGATGCGGTTGTTGAGCACGCCCTTGCCGTCGATCACCTCGTGTTTCTTCGCATTGAAGGCCGTGGCGTCGTCCTTGAAGTGCTGAATCAAAGTGCCGGGCTCCGGGCCCTCATAGAGGACCTTGGCCTTGCCCTCGTAAATGCGGCGACGGCGGTTCATCGGGATCAACCGGGGCTTGAGAAAATCCATGGGGTGGGCTTGGCTCCTCCGAAGTCGTGTCCGCATGCAGTCGCCCGTTCCGGGCGCGGGGCCTCAGGGAGCGGCGGCGGGCAAGGGCCCGGGCCGAAGATTAGGGCGGTCCTAGCGTCTTTAGCCGCCAGTGACAAGGCCGACACCGCATTCTATCGCAAAGGGAAAGACGATACAATGAGACCGACAGGGCGGCGGCCGAGCGTTACCGTGGCCCTGTTATTACCTCTCGCGCGCCTGCGCCCACTTTTTGAGCACGAGTATTGCACCGCTCATTTTTCGATGCTTCCGGGGCGCCTATCGCCCTTGCGACGCGGGGCGTCGGCGGAAATTCAAGAGACGCGAGGACAAAGGCCGCCGACCGAATCGCCCGTTCCGCTCGCTCTATTTCCAGCCCGCCTGTTTCTCGCACTCTTTTTGGGCTTCAGGATTGGACTTTTCCCATTGGGTGACGGACCGAGTTTCACTGTCGTCCATCTTCTCGTTCATGCAAATGCAGTAAGCGCGAATAATGGCTGGCGTCCCGCCTTCTTCGCCCTTGTTATCGCTGATGCATTGATTGATCCATTTGAGGTCGTCGCTATTCATTTTCTGGGCGAACGCCGGCCCGCTAAAGGCCAAGGCGCATAACGTGCCGAATGCAAATTTCTTCATTGAACACTCCCCCGGCCTAATCCGACGTCGATCGGACGACGAACACTAGCATTTGGACCAATTTTGGCGATCCGGCGCGGCTTCGCTTGCGATTTATTTTCGCCGGTCTCCATGTCCGCGCCGCGGACGCCGCGACTGGCAGGCATTTTCGCGCGCATCGAAAAACGATGCGGCGCGCCCGCCTGCGCTTGGCCAAAATGGGCGGCAGGACGCAGTCAAGATCGCGTTTTCCGCCATTGGCTTTGCGCGCGAATGCGCCTATATCGAGCCGGAGCAGACGCGGTTTTTCCGCCGCTTTCCCTATCGAACAGCCCGCCGAGGACGCACGTGAGCACTTTCGACCAGCGCGAAGACTCCTTCGAGAAACGCTTTGTCCATGAGGAGGAGCTCCAGTTTCGCGCCGAGGCGCGCCGCAATAAGCTGCTCGGCCTGTGGGCCGCCGAAAAGCTGGGAAAAACCGGCGCCGAGGCTCAGGCTTACGCCGATTCGCTCGTCGCGGCCGAGGTCGCCGCCGACGCCGATGAGCGGGTCGTGGCTCAGGTCAAAAAAGATTTCGAGGCGGCCGGGGTGAACCAGTCTGAGCACCAGATTCGCCGGACCATGGACGAGATGCTGGCCAAGGCGAAGGCGGAGATCAAGGCGGGCGAATAGCCGCGCCTTACGGCGTTGTTCATTTTCTGCGGCGAAAGTGGCGTGATGCGCGATTCGTCCCTGAGAGCGCCGCGACAGAAACCGCTGCCTGACGCGTCTTATTTTTCGGCTGCGCCGGCGATCGCCGAAGAAGCGGTCCTGTGGCTGCGCTATCTCGCCGGCGAACGGCGCGCCTCGCCCCATACCGTCGAGGCCTACGGCCGCGACCTTGCCGCGTTTCTCGCCTTTCTAACGGAACATTTCGGGGCGCGGCCCGGCGCCGCCGAACTCAAAGCCCTTCAGCCGGCGGACCTGCGCGCGTATCTCGCCAAGCGTCGCCGCGACGGATTGGAGAGCCGCTCGCTGCTGCGGGCGCTCGCCGCCGTGCGAAATTTTCTGCGATTTCTGGAGAAGAAGGGCCTCGCCCGCACCGATGTTTTCAGCGCCGTGCGCCCGCCCAAGCGCCCGCACAGCCTGCCCAAGGCGCTCGCCGTGGCCGACGCCCGCGACATCGTGGACCCCGAACAGAGAGCGGGCGAGGCGCGCGAACCCTGGATCATCGCCCGCGACGCCGCCGTGCTGGCGCTGCTCTACGGCGCCGGGCTGCGGATTTCCGAGGCGCTGTCGATCGGAAGCAACGAGGCGCCGGTCGGCGCCGCCGATCGGGTCACGATTTCGGGGAAGGGCGGCAAGAGCCGGACGGTGCCGGTCATCGCGCCGGTGCGCGCGGCCGTCGAGGCTTATCTCGCGCTCTGTCCCTACGACCTCGGCGACGGGCCGTTGTTCGTAGGCGCGCGCGGCGGCCAGCTGTCGCCGCGCATCATACAACTCGCGGTCCAACGCCTGCGCGGGGCGCTCGGACTGCCGGAGAGCGCGACGCCGCATGCGCTTCGCCATTCCTTCGCCACGCATCTGCTCGGCCGCGGCGGCGATCTGCGCACGATCCAGGAATTGCTCGGCCACGCCTCGCTGTCGACGACGCAGATTTATACCGCCATCGACAAGGCGCGGCTCCTCGACGCCTATAAATCGGCCCATCCGCGCGCCGATTGAACCAGGCGCGTCATGCCCGCGCTTGTCGCTTGCATCCACGCCGCGACCTCTCGCGTGGATGGCCGGGGAAAAGCCTGGCCTAGACGTGCTATGCACCAAGGCCGCTTATTCTGGCGCAGGAGTGGGAGCACGAATGTTCAGCTGGACGCTGCGCGTCGCGCTGATCGCCGTTTTCGCCGGCGCCGGCCCTTTGGTGAGCGCCGCGTCGCCTGACGTCTGCAAGGGCGACGCCTGCGACGGCATTTTTGCGGTCGGCCCCTATCTCACCGCTTTTTTCGCGACCCAAGCCCATGAAGAGGGAACGGCGCAACGCTATTACCGGGAAATCCCGAGTTTCGGGCTGACCCATTTGAATATCGAGATCGCTGGGCGTGAGGACGATCCGACGCGACCGCCGCAATTCGACGACATCAAGGACCTCGACATCGACGCCCGGCTCTATTGGGCGAGAAATGACCTCAAGACGCCCGAACTCCTGAAAACCTATCGGGCGCATGGCGTCGCGTCGATCTCCTTCGATTATGATTTTTCCGAGGACGGCAAATATGTCGTCGCCGTACGTTTTCGAAGGCCGGACGGCGTGGAGCATCAAGGCGAACATATTTTCTTCGTGATCGCCTCGGCCGACTCCGACTACCTCATCGCCGGCGCCGCCTCGCTCTTCATTCTGGGTTTCGCCGTCCTTGTGTGGCGGCTGAGAAAGACGTTCACTCCACCGGCTCCACCGCGGTAATTTCGATTCCAAAACCCGAGAGTCCGACGAAAGCGCGCGGTCGCGCGGACGAGGAGCGCAGGCGGATCGAGGAGACGCCGAGGTCCTTCAAGATCTGCGCGCCAAGACCCACGTCCAGCCATTGCCGCTTGCGCGTTTCCTCCGCCCTTTCCTCCTCGTCCGCCTGGCGTCCGACGATGTTCGCCGGCACGCCGGCCGCGCCGTCGCGCAAATAGACGAGCACGCCGCGTCCTTCGCGGGCGAAGCGCGCCAGCGTCTTCTTGATCGTCGGCGCGCCGCACATCACGTCGGAGATGATGTCGGCGCGATGCAGGCGCGTCGGGACGTCGCGCCCGTCGCCGATCGCGCCGAGAACGAAAGCGAAATGCTGCACGCTGTCGAAAGGCGTCACATAGGCGTGGCCGACCATCTCGCCGGCCTCTGTGGCGACGGGAAAGGTCGCGACGCGCTCGACGAGCTTCTCCCGCGCTTGCCGGAACGCGATGAGATCGGAAACCGACACGAGCTTGAGATCATGCGCGCGGGCGAATCGCTCGATCTGGCCGCCGGTCATCACCGTGCCGTCGTCATTGGCGAGTTCGCAGATCACGCCAACCGGCGGCAGGCCGGCGAGCTTGCACAAATCCACCGCCGCTTCAGTATGTCCGGAACGCATCAGCACCCCGCCGTCTTTCGCGATCAGCGGAAAGACGTGGCCGGGCCGCACGAAATCGCTCGCCCCCATATTGCCGTTGGCGAGCGCGCGCACCGTATTGCAGCGCTGCTCGGCGGAAATGCCGGTGGTGAGACCGTGGCGGGCGTCGACCGAGACGGTGAAGGCGGTGGCGAGCGGCGCGTCGTTTTCCGCGACCATCGGCGCGAGATGGAGACGGCGCGCTTCCTCGATCGTCAGCGGGGCGCAGACGATTCCGCTGGTATGGCGGATGATGAAGGCCATCTTCTCCGGCGTGCAGAGCGATGCGGCGATAACCAGATCGCCTTCGTTTTCGCGATCGTCGTCATCGGTGACGACGACCATCTCGCCTCGGGCCACGGCCTCGACGGCTTCGGTGATGGAATGGGACAAAGAGATCTCCGGAACGCGCCGCTTGCGGCGCCTGACTCGCATATCTAGCCTCGCCGAGGCGACGTTTCAAACCACGGTGCACGCTGCATTGGCGATTGTCGTTCCCGGCCGGCCGAAGGCCTGACCGGGCAGTCCAGAGCCGATTCAGAAGGCTGGCGTTGCGCTGGATCGATGATCGACAATCTATTTCAGCTTCGCGTCCCATGTCGGCGAATCAGGCGTGCGAAAATCGAAGTCCCAATTGAATCTCTTGATGACGTTGTAGCCGATGAGGATAGAAACGTCGGCGCCGAGCGCGGCGCGCAATCCGCCAAAGTCATAGGAGATCGCATAGAGATCGCGCAGGACGCGACCGTCGCCAAAGTCGAGCGACTTGATCTTATACATTTTTGAGGCAATTCGGGCGCCGGCGACGCCGCTCGCGCCGGCCTTGGCGTTCACGGCCACGAAAAGCCGTTTGTGCTTGCGGATGAACTGCTGATCAACCGCCGAGACTTCCGCGCCTGAGTCGAACAGCCCGACGGAAGCCGTCGCGCCGAGGCGCAGGTCGACGCCGACGAGACGTTGATCGGGTCCCAACCGCCGAAACGGCTTGGGCCGGCCGCTCGCCGTCGCCTCGCCGAAGAAGACGAGCGCGCGGCGATCGATATCCAGGCTGAATCGCGCGCCGTTGAAGAAATCGAGTCCCAAGAGGTCGTCGCCGTCGCCGGCGGGACAGCGCGTGATCTGATATTTCGACCGCGCGACATTGTTGCCTTGATCGGCGATCAGTTCGAATTTCTGCGCTTCGACGTCGTCGCATTGCATCGTCGCGCCTGACGCTCCCGTCGAGATGCTTTTGCCGACACTCGGCAGATCCTTATTCCAGGGCGCCAGTCTGACGCGTGTGCTCGACGCCCCCGTGTCAAGCCGCATGACTCCCATGACGTTGCCGATGCGGACTGGCAGGTAAATGCGCCCGCCGTCATATCGATCTTCGGTCAAAGTCAGCGGAACGACGGAGCGGCTCCGCTCTACGCCGGTGGCCGAGACCGACACGAGGAGGGCCGCAAAAAGAAAAAGGGCGGCCGGTCGGAATATTTTCATGATCGCCACCCGCTTCGAGCCAGCGTTGAGCCGCTAGGAAACGCCTCCTGAGCTAGCCCCGCAAGCTCCGCGCCTTCCCCCTGTAGCGCGGCGAGTCGCGAAAGGCGACCTGCCGCTTCCCCTCCGAGAGGCGCGCAAGCGTTCTCGCCTCCGCCCGTCAAGCGCGTCTCGGCGATTGCCTCACCCCGTCATCGCGAGTTCTTGAGCAGCGCGTCGCGCGCCTCGACGATGCGACGGTAATGGGCGTCGGCGCCGCCTGCGTCGGGATGCGCGGTCTTGGCCAGCAGTCGGAAGGCGGCATTGATGTCCGACTTCTTGAGAAGGCCCTCGACTGGCAGGTCCAGGGTTTCGCGATGTTCGTGGTCGTCGATATCCGCCTGAAACAGGAAGGTCCGGCGCTTTGCGTGCGCCTCAAGACGCAGATTGACCTGATCTTCCTGCCATCTTCGGCGCGACATCACGAGACATTCGCCAAAGGCGATCTGGCCCCGCGTTTCAAGTTCGTCAAGACTGAACGGCCCTACGACGCCATAGGGCGGCGCCAGACATGCCGTCCGGCCGCTCTCGCCATGCCGGATATCGCCGATCGTCGCCATATCCAATATGCCCATCGAGCCGTTCCAGACGACCCATTCCTCTTTGTCCGTCATACGGAGCGCTCATGCATAAACGGCCCCGCGCTTCGCCTTCGTTATGCAAAAGCGTTCGCCAGCGCTGGACCGACCACGAGCCCATGCATGTTCGGAGCCAAAGACAGTCGCCGCGGCGCAGCCCGGCGCCTCCCGCGCGCGTATCGAGCGTGGAACGAAACAATCGCCCAATACGGAAATGCGCCACGCTATGTGGCTTGAGCCTTGCTTGTCATCCGTAACGGGAGCAGGACGCGGTGCTCGAGACTACACAGACACGCAGCCTCACAACGGAAAAAGACCTCGAGCATCCGATCGAGGCCGTTTGGCGTGCCATGACCGATTCCGAATGGCTCGCCGTTTGGTTCTTTCCAAACGACATCGAGCCGGTCGCGGGGCATAAGTTCACGATCTGGAGCCGTCCGATCGAGCGTTGGGACGGCGAATTCAAATGCCAGGTGCTCGCTGTCGAGCCCAACCGCATGTTGCGTTTCAGCTGGTCGGGCGGTCACGACGAGCTCAAGGGTTTTGGCCGATACATGAACACGACGGTTACCTGGAAGATCTCGCCGCTGCCGAATGGCGGCGCGCATTTCGTCTTCATCCAGGAGGGAATCGACGCCGCCCCCGTGGCGGACGCGGTCTATGACATCATGCTCAAAGGTTCTGAGAGCGTATTGAGATCGCTTGCCAAGAGACTGCCTGATCTCATCGAACATGGCGCCTGAAACGTCCTGCTTGTCCGAACACATCACAGCGGCGATCAATGGCGAGCTAAGAGTAACATGTCGGCCACATCGTCAGATTTGCCGAGCAAGCCTCGCGGCCTCACCGAACCCGCCCTTGACGGCGACACATTCATTGCGGACGGCCCGCTCGACTTTTCGGGTTCATCGCTATTTCTGCCAGAGCGTCCCATAGTATCGGCGCCCGGCGCGAGCGAGCCAATAGGGTTCGCCGGAAGCAGCTGCGAAGGAGGCGGCGGCGCTTGCCGATGCCTTATGCGCCAAGATATCGACCGTTTCATTTGGCGACCGCGTGTTTTTGGCGCCCTCCGAGCGCGATGCTTGGCGTTGCGCTATCGAAATGGTTCGCCGCTACCATGGGGTCGTCGGTCGCCCGAAGCGACGCCGGTTCATTGTCTGCGTCGGAGCTTCTGATGGAACGGAGAGCCCTCCGCTCGGCGTCGAAGGCGATGATGAGATCATAATTCTTCCAATGGACGATCACGCCGCATTGCAGGCGGAAATTGACGCGAGGACTGCGGGAATTCTGATCGCTCCGGTTCGAACGAGAGCCGGTCTCGAAGTCGTGCCGGGAGAGTTGCTCGTGCGACTGCGCGAGACCGCAGACGAATATGGGCTCATACTTGCTTTCGACGAAAGCTTTTGTGGCTTCGGTCGATCAGGCATGCCGTGGGCGCACGAATGGACAGGGGTAACGCCGGATCTGATGATCGCGACTTATGCGCCCGTCGGAACGCCGCCGCTGATCGCGCTCGTCGTTACGCAACGCGTGGCGCGAGGGGCTATCGGGCTCCCGCCGCTCGTCGATCGGGCCGCGCTGCTGGCCGGGCACGTTCTGATGGACGCGCTGTCGGCGCCGGGCTTTCTGGAACGCGTGCAGAATCGCAGTTGGCGTCTCGAAGATCGGCTCGCCGCGTTGTTTTATAAGCGGCGAGACGTCTTTACGGCCGTGAGCGGCCTTGGCCTGATGCAGGGCCTGACATGCCTCGGCGAGGCCGAACCGATGCGCGCGATGCTGGCCGAGCGCGGGTTTCTCACCCGCGCCACGGAGTCGGTCCTCGAGTTGTTTCCGCCGCTCACCGTCGAGGAAAGCGACATCGATGCGGCGGTGTCCTGCATCGATCAGATTTGCGCGCGCCGGGATTGAGGCGGAAACCATGAACGTCCTTGTCACTGCCGATTTTGGCTTGGTCGAAAATCACGCGGCGCGGACGAAGTCGTGATGCGCGCCAGATGGCATCCGCAGGAGCAATTGCATTTCTACGAGGGATCGAAATATTCGATCTTTTTACCTGGATCTCGGTTCGGGCAGGGAATTTCCTTGAACAGCACTCCGGCGAAGGCCTTCAGGCCGGTGTTCGTGCGCAGCGACAGGCGATTGGGGTCGGTCGTCCAGCTTTGATAAGTGACGATCCCACGGGTGATGCTGATCACCGTGTATTTCTCCGAGTTCAATTCGCCGCCCTTCGTCCGATAGCACTTCCCGGGCAGAACGCTTTCTTCGTTCATTGGCATATTGCTCACCTTGCATTTTGGCGCTGTGTGCATGGCGAATGAGCAAGTTCTAGACCATATAGAAGTTTCCGCAGGAACGATCGTTCGCCGCAACGTGATCGACGTCCGAAAAGACGTGGGGGCCCGATGTTCGCCGCGTCGGCGATGGCGAGACGAAGGTTCGGAGGCCCCGCAATGGCTCCAGGCTCGGACGATTTGAAAGCGATCACGGGCGGCACGTTGCGACATTACAATCAGCGCGCCGAAGCTTTCTGGGAGGGAACACGCGGCCACGACGTCACACAAAATATCGCGGCGATGCTCAGCCACATTCGCGGTGAGCCTCCTTTCACCTTGCTCGATTTCGGTTGCGGGCCGGGACGCGATTTGAGGGCGCTCGCCGAGCTTGGCCATGTCGCGATCGGGCTTGATGGAGCGCCGCGCTTCGTCGAAATGGCGCGTATCCACAGCGGTTGCGAGGTGTGGCTGCAGGATTTTCTCGCGCTCGATTTGCCTGAACGCCACTTTGACGGAGTCTTCGCCAATGCGTCGCTGTTTCATGTGCCGCGCAGCGAATTGCCGCGCGTGTTGCGCGCGCTCCGCGCCACATTGAAACCTGGGGGCATTCTGTTCAGCTCCATTCCGCATGGCGCCAATCAGGAAGGATGGAGCGACGGACGCTATGGCGTGTTTCATACCCCCGAAAGCTGGCGACAATTCGGGTCGGCGGCGGGCTTCGTCGAGCTTGAGCGCTATTACCGGCCTAGCGGCGCGCCGCGCGGCGAACAGCCCTGGTTGGCGACCGTATGGCGACGCGAATAGGCGGCGGCGCTACGTGTTAAGTGTGTCACGTCTCGCGCAGAGCCGCCGCGAGCGCATCTGGCTCGACGATTGGCAGCGAGCACACCGCTCCCCGGCAAACATAAGCCGTGGTTCGCTCGCCGAGCAAGGTTTTGCCGAAAGCCGGATGCGCGCGAGGCAGCGCGGCCCCGGGCGCAATGACGCTCAAAACCCGGCCAGGCCGGCTGACGCCGTAAATCACTCTCTTCAGCGCCGCCGTATCTGCGGCGTCCGCTTCGCCGATCACGACAATCTGCACGGTTTCTCGCAGCATCTCCATGCCGTTCAACAAAGATGAAAAACCAAGAACGCGTTGGCGAATTGTTCCAGCAAAGTCCTTCGCGATTGCCTCAGCGCGGTCGCGATAGACGCTCTCGCCCGTCAAATAATAGAGCTGCGCCAGCACCTGCAGCATCACGCCATTGCCGGAGGGAACGCTTGAGTCATCGGCGATTTTCACGCGCGCCACCAACGCTTCGGCATCGTCGGCGGTATAGAAATAGCCGTCATTTTGGTCGCGATAATGATGCTCGACATGCTCGACCCAGCGTCGCGCGCACGCGAGATAGGACGGCGCGCCGGTCGCTTCATGGAGCGCCAGCGCCGCCCGGCACATCGCGGTGTAGTCGTCGAGGACGGCCACATGACGCGCGCGTCCGCCTCGCCAGGAATGGAGCAGACGACCATCGTCGGTCGTCATCGCGCCGTTCACAAAATCGAAGGCCCCGATGGCGAGATCGAGCCAGTCAGGCCGCTCAAACACGCAAGCCGCCTTCGCGATGGCGGCGATCGTCAATCCATTCCAATCCGCCAGAACCTTATCATCGCATCCTGGCCTGACGCGGCGCTCGCGCAGCGCGAACAGGGCGGTGCGGTCTCGCGCCAGCGCCGCCTCAGCGTCCTCGTCCAGCAACTCGATCGATCCCAGGCGATTGAGGATCGACCTGCCGTGTTCGAAATTGCCTTCGCGACTGACGCCATAGGCGGGTTCGAAGAACGGCGCGCGCGCGCCCAGAGCTTCCCGTATTTCTGCTTCGCTCCACGCGTAGAACTTGCCTTCTTCGCCGTCGCTGTCGGCGTCGAGACTGCTGGCGAACCCGCCGCCGTCAACGCGCATCTCGCGCGTCATCCACTGGATCGTCTCGGTGACGCGCAAGCGATAGAGTTCGCGACGTTCGTCTTGCCAGACCTCCGTCAGCAGTTCGATGAGCTGCGCGTTGTCGTAGAGCATTTTTTCGAAGTGCGGCACGAGCCATCGATTGTCGGTCGAATAGCGCGCGAAGCCGCCGCCCAAATGGTCGTAGACGCCGCCTTGCGAAATATGATCGAGCGTCAAGACGACGCCGCGGCGCAACGAGTCGCGGCCCGTCCGCTTCCAGGCCCTCCACAGAAAGTCGAGGCTGGTCGTCTGCGGGAATTTCGGCGCTGCGCCGAAGCCTCCGTCGACGCGGTCGAGTCGTTGTTCCAACTCATCGCAAATGGTCTCAATATGTTCGGGCGAAACCGCTTCCCCTGATGCGGTCTGGGACAGGCCGGCCAGCGCTGCGCCAAGTGTGGCGACGTTATGCTCGATCGCATCCGCACGGGTGCGCCATAGCTCCGCGATGGTTTTCAGCACCTCGGCGAAACCGGGTCTTCCGCCTTGTGCAAACGGGGGGAAATATGTTCCGCCCCAGAAGGGCTGGCCGTCTGGCGTAAGGAACATGGTCAATGGCCAACCGCCGCGCTGGCCCATCATCATCAGGGCTTGCTGATACAAATAATCGACGTCCGGGCGCTCTTCGCGATCCACTTTTACATTGACAAAATGTTCGTTCATCAACGCCGCGACTTCGGCGTCCTCGAAAGATTCATGCGCCATCACATGGCACCAATGGCAGGCGGCGTAGCCCGACGAGAGCAATATCGGCTTTCCCAACTGCTGGGCGAGAGCGAGCGTTGCCGCCGACCAGGCCTGCCAGTGCACCGGATTGTGCTGGTGCTGCAACAGATAGGGGCTGGTCTCCTGACCGAGCCTATTGCTCTCGACGCTCATGGGGCGGCCCTCCGTGCGCGTTTCATCCAGCTGCCGGACGCGAGGCGCCAATTGATACTGGAGGATCACGCCGAGCCGCGGAGCGCAATGGACTTCGCGAGCGCCGCAAAGCGCGCGGCGGAAAAGGCGCTTCCGGTGAGAAGTAGTCGCGCGGCGCTAGGTCCCGCCTTGATGGGTTCACTGGCACCGCGCGTCCGTCAATGTGCGGCGGCTTCGTTGCTCGGGAGCACGTCGCGGATGCGCTTGCCTTCCACCCAGACGAAAGCACCGGCAGGGTCGGCGCAGGCGATGTCCTGTTCGACGATCAGCTTGTCGCAAAGCATGATGCAAATGGCGTCGATCGGCGCGCCTCTGTCATTTTCCTCGGTCATGCGGTCGATCGAAATCTCACCCATTTCCTCGTCGTTGACCAAATGGATGATAAACACTTCTTCATGGCCGGGAGCGCCATGCGCGTTCACCCGGAATGTTTCCCCCTTGTAGCGGAATTCCCGTATCATTCCCGTCCCTTTTTTCGTTTGTTGGCTGTCTGCGCGATCTCGCGCCTAAACGTCCAGGCGACGATTACCGCGTGCCCGGCGCGCACGCAAACTGCATGCCATTTGGGCGTCGTCGACCTGCGGTTTCGCCGAATGAGGCGCCGAAATTGCTTTTGCAGGGCAAGAGGCGCTCGAAAGATCAGGAATACGCCATGCCAATGCCCGCTGAGGAAATCCAACGTCTGATAAAGACAGCGCTGCCCGACGCCGTGATCGAACTGACGGCGCTCGCCGACGACAACGATCATTGGGCCGCGACGGTGACGTCGACGGCCTTTCAAGGTTTGAGCCGAGTGCGTCAGCATCAGCTGGTCAACGCCGCCTTCGGCGGACGGCTTGGCGGCGAACTGCATGCTCTGGCGTTGACGACGCAAGCGCCGGCCCGAGGAGAGTGAGAAATGACCGACACCGCATCCAAGATTAGAGGCATCGTCGACGGCGCCGACATCGTGCTGTTCATGAAGGGCGTGCCGCAGGCGCCGCAATGCGGCTTCTCGATGCAGGTCGTGCAGATTTTGAATCAGATTGGCGCGCCCTATACGGCGGTCAACGTCCTCGCCGACGGCGATGTCCGCGAGGGAATCAAGGCCTTCTCGAATTGGCCCACCATTCCGCAGCTCTATGTGAAGGGCGAATTCATCGGCGGTTGTGACATCGCGCGCGAAATGTTTGAATCGGGAGAGTTGACGGCGCTCTTCGACAAGGAAGGCATTGCGCACAAGCAGAGCGTCAAGGCATAACGGACGCGCCGTCGGATGCGACGCCGTGGATTGCGAACTTACCCGCAGTCCAGGCGAAGCAGCGGGCCTCAAGCCTACAGGCGCGCATCTCAATCAAGGCTGCGCGCCGCGCCGACGCCGTTCTCGTCGAACAAAATCTCCGTCTCTTCGCCCGCCATGTCGATGTGCGCGCGGGCGAGGCGGCCGTCAGGGCGGTAGTGGTAGGCGTGGCGCAATTCGACTTCGCCATAGACGATCTTCTCGCAAGTAATCATACGACCGCTGGCGTCGAAGCTGGCGCGAAAATAAGTGTTGCGATTTTCGAGAGCGTCAGCCCCGATCGGCGAAACCATGTTGAGCGGCAGCTTGACGCCGCTGTAGCTCAAAAAATATTTGAACGTCGGCGCCGCTACGCTTTCCATGTTGTCTCCCCGCGCAAGTGGCTCAGTGATTGCTTCGAGCCGGCCATGAACTCTCCGTCCGCCGACGCCGATGTCGTGAACTTCGGCGAACTCGATCCAAAGACCAACGAACTCCTGCAGCAAGGCGTCGTCGCCTATCGGACCGACCCCGAAAAGGCTGACAGCTTCTTCAAGCAAGCGCTGGCGCTGACGCCGCAGGAACTCGCGCCTTATTACTGCCTATACAAAATTCACACCTACATGGGCAGTCTCGACTGCGCCGCCGACGTCGCCGCGGAAGGCATGAAGGAGGCCACGCGACAGGCGGGTTGGCCGAGCGATCCCGCGGCCTGGCCGGCCCAGGCCGAAGCGCATGACGGGCCGGCGCGCTTCGCGCTCTATACGCTGAAGGCGCTGAGCTTTATCGAATTGAAGCGCGGCCGCCGCGAAACCGCCAGGGATTATCTCGACATCCTCTCCCGCGCCGATCCGCAGGGAAGCGTCGGCTGGAAGGTGATCGAAGAATTGGCGCAGGGCAGTGTGCAATAGATGCACATGGCGCGATCATGTCGTAAATCCCAACAAAGCATCGCGCAAAAGTCACCCTTCGGCCATTCTGCCGGAGCCCGTGTCGGAAAACCAACATTGTGCACTGCGTTTGTCCGACACGATACCGTTTTGCGTGGTTTTTGCATAAGGCCAAATATCACTCGTGTGAGACGATCAAAATTGATCTCGCACGTGCGAACGGAGCCCGGGCTCGGGCCTGATGGCGGCCGTTCGCAAGGAAGGCGGCCATGGACCATTTAGTGACTTCACGCTCGTTGCCGACCGAGGGCGTGGCAGTAAAGTCGCCGCCGGCGAGAACCCCGTCCGCCGACACTGCGCTGCTCGGCGTCTATGAAATCTCCAAAATTCTGACTGCGCCGGCCCGCCTCGAGCAGACGCTGGCCAATGTCGTCAGCGTGCTCAGCTCATTTCTCGACATGAAATTGGGGATGATCACGATCCTCGATCAGCACGGCAATCCGGAGATCGTCGCGACCTCGGGCTGGATCAGCCACGATCACAGCAAGCCGATCGACACTCTGCCGGCCAAGGTGATTGACCGGCTCGTCGCCACCGCCATGCCGGTCATCGTCGAGGACGTCACCAACGATAGCTTGTTCGCGACAGCGGCTGAGACGATCACCCAGGCGGTGGGGCCGAGAGTCTCCTTCCTTGCCGTTGCGATCAAGAGCGACAGCCGCGTCGTCGGGACTTTGTCGATCTATCGCACAGCGGATGAGTTCATCGCCTACACTTTCGACGCCGATCTACGCCTCTTGACGATGATCGCCAATTTGATCGGCCAGACGGTGAAGCTGCACCGGATGTTTTCGGCCGATCGGCAGCGCCTGCTGAACGAATGCAGCACGCTTGAAAAGGCGCTGGTCTCATGTATGCCGAAGGATATCCGTGGCGAGCGGCCGGATGTCGCCGGCATCGTCGGCGAGAGCCCGGCGATCATGGAGGTGCTCAACACCATCGCCGTCGTCGCCAAGTCGAATTCGACCGTGCTGCTACGGGGCGAAAGCGGCACTGGCAAGGAGCTTTTCGCGCGCGCGGTGCACGACCTGTCGCGCCGCAGCGCCAAGCCCTTCGTCAAGGTGAACTGCGCCGCGCTGCCGGAAAGCGTGCTCGAATCGGAACTGTTCGGTCATGAGCGCGGCGCCTTCACCGGCGCCGTCGCACAGCGTGCTGGACGCTTCGAACTCGCCAATGGCGGCACGTTGTTGCTCGACGAAATCGGCGAAATATCTCCCTCCTTCCAGGCGAAGCTGCTGCGCGTGCTGCAGGAAGGCGAATTCGAGCGGGTTGGCGGCTCCAAGACCTTGAAGGTCAACATCCGATTCGTTTTCGCGACCAACAAAAACCTCGAAGCGGCCGTCGACAAAGGCGAGTTCCGCGCCGACCTCTATTACCGCATCAGCGTCGTGCCAGTGTTCCTGCCGCCGCTGCGCGAGCGGCCTGGCGACGTGTCGCTGCTGGCGCGTAATTTCATCGAGCGTTTCAACAGCGAAAACGATCAAAAGCACCAGCTCTCGGCGAGCGCCATCGAGACGCTGCAACGCTGCTACTTCCCTGGGAACGTTCGTGAATTGGAAAATTGCGTGCGCCGCACGGCGACCTTGGCGCCCGCCGAAACCATCGTCGATCACGATTTCGCCTGCGCCTCGGGCAAATGCCTGTCGGCCTTGCTGTGGACCGGAAGCGCCAGCGGCGCCTTTCCGCAAACATATCCCGAATCCGCCAACATGCGCGCCGCGCCGCCAGCGGATATCGCGCCGGCGCGCCGCGCCGAAGCGGCGCCGGTTCCGACCTTCCCCGAGGAGCCTCGCCCGCCGCTCGACGCCGCCGGTGAGGAGGAAGGCCGCGGCATAGCCTCGTCCCGCAAGATGATCGATCGGGAAAGTCTCATCGAAGGCATGGAGAAAGCCGCCTGGGTGCAGGCGAAAGCAGCGCGCCTTCTCGGCCTATCGCTGCGTCAGGTCAATTATGCGCTGAAGAAATACAACATCGAGATAAAGCGCATCTGAGCGCATCCGGCGATTGTCGTATTTAGGACATTTGTTCAAATTCATGCGGCTGCGCGGGCTCGAGCGTCCCGCCAGAAAGGGGTCGAGCAGGCAAAGATCGGCTTTGAGCCGCCCGCCTGCAGGCCCACATGCGATTATCGGCGTTCAACTCTACGAGCCGCCGCTTGAGTTGGACAGGCCGTTTGACGACTGGCATGCGATTTGAAGGGAGGGGACAAGCTTGCAGTGAATCCATGAGGAATCGCGACATGGCGTACAAAATCATCGCCTCACAATGCACAGTGTGCGGCGCTTGCGAATTCGAATGTCCGAATGCGGCGATCCGCCTCAAGAACGACATGTACATCATCGACCCGAAGAAATGCACCGAGTGCGAGGGGCACTTCGACACGCCGCAATGTGCGGTCGTCTGTCCCGTCGAAAACACTTGCGTGCCGGCATAGCCTCAGAAGTGCGGCCTAGCGGGGCGACCCATCGCATGGACGCGGTCGACTGGCTCGGAAATTTCCTGTCCTGCCGCGATTGTCCACATGTGGAGATTCGCGAGAAAGGTCTTTGCGATCTCGGGCAGATTTGCGTGCGCGATCGCCGGGCCCGGCGCATCGACCGGTTCTTCGCCGCCAGTCCGCAAGAATCTGCCAAATATCTCGACCATCCTTATTTTGAACTGCGCGTCGGCGCGGTGAAATATGCGAGCGTGTTTCAATTGCGCGCGCTGATCGACGACGAAGAGCCGGACGTCAGAGCCATGGTGGCGCAACGTCTGCCGTTGCGTCTCGCTGAAAAGTTAATCGACGACCGGGACCGCAAGGTGCGCATGGCCATGGCCCAGCGAGTCGAGGGCGCGGGCCTCGTGAAACTGCTTTTCGACGAAGACAGCGGCGTGCGCCTGATTGCAGCGCGTCGCGCGCCGCCCGATATTCTCGCCGGCGCGACGACGGATGAGGACCCGCAGGTGCGATGCGAAGCGGCGAGACGGATCGCCCTCGACAGGCTTCCGGCAATGGCGCGCGACCCTGAACCGCGCGTGCGCATGATTATTGCAGAGCGGTTGGAGCCAGCGCAGTTGGGGCTACTCGTTGCCGACGAAGATTTGCGAGTCCGCTTCCTGGTGGCGGAGCGATGTGGAACGGAATTGCTGGCGCGTCTGCGCGACGATCCTGATCCGGAAGTGAGGCGCCTCGCCCGGGCGCGCCTTGTCGAAGCGCAACAGTGAACGGAGAGCGAAATGGCGGCGGTGCAAGAGACAGTTGAACAAGTTCGCCGTGTCGGCGCCGATCAATATAAATACGGATTCGTCACCGACATCGAATCGGATCTCGCGCCCAAGGGTCTCTCCGAAGAGGTGATCCGCTTCATTTCCGCAAAGAAGGGCGAGCCGGAATGGATGCTCGATTGGCGGCTCGAGGCCTATCGCCGCTGGCTGACGATGACCGAGCCGAAATGGGCGCGCGTTGATTACCCGGCGATCGACTATCAGGATCTCTATTATTACGCGGCGCCGAAATCGACCGCCGGTCCGAAATCGCTCGACGAAGTTGATCCGGAGCTGCTGCGTACTTACGAAAAACTCGGCATTCCGCTGCATGAGCGCGAAATTCTCGCTGGCGTCGAACGCCCGGAGGGCGAAGAGCGCCCGCGCGTCGCGGTCGACGCAGTGTTCGACTCGGTCTCCGTCGCAACGACGTTCAAGGAGGAGTTGAAAAAGGCCGGGGTGATCTTCTGCCCGATCTCGGAGGCGCTGCGCGAACATCCCGAACTGGTGCGCAAATATCTCGGCACCGTGGTGCCGACTTCCGATAATTATTTCGCGACGCTGAACAGCGCGGTGTTTTCGGACGGCTCTTTCGTCTATATCCCGCCCGGCGTGCGCTGCCCGATGGAATTGTCGACCTATTTCCGGATCAACGAAAAGAACACCGGACAGTTCGAGCGGACGCTTATCATCGCCGATCGCGGGTCCTACGTCAGCTATCTCGAGGGCTGCACCGCGCCCAAGCGCGACGAGAACCAATTGCACGCGGCGGTGGTCGAGCTCGTGACGCTCGACGACGCCGAGATCAAATATTCGACCGTGCAGAATTGGTATCCGGGCGACGAGAACGGCAAGGGCGGAATCTATAATTTCGTGACGAAGCGCGGCGATTGCCGCGGCGCCAATTCGAAGATCAGTTGGACGCAGGTCGAGACGGGCTCGGCGATCACCTGGAAATACCCGAGCTGCGTGCTGCGCGGCGATAATTCGCGCGGCGAATTCTACTCCATCGCGATTTCCAACGGTCGCCAGCAGGTCGACTCAGGAACCAAGATGATCCATCTCGGCAAAGGCACCACGAGCCGCATCATTTCGAAGGGCATTTCGGCCGGCCGTTCGTCAAACGCCTATCGCGGCCTCGTCTCGGCGCATCGCAAGGCGGAAGGCGCCCGCAATTTCACTAATTGCGACTCGCTGCTCATCGGCGACGCCTGCAGCGCGCATACGATCCCCTACATCGAAGCGAAGAATCCGTCCTGCGTGTTCGAGCATGAGGCGACGACCTCGAAAATCTCGGAGGACGTCTTGTTCTACTGCATGCAGCGTGGACTGTCGCAGGAAGATGCAACCGCGCTGGTGGTCAATGGTTTCGTGCGCGACGTGTTGCAGCAACTGCCGATGGAATTCGCGGTCGAAGCGCAAAAGCTGATCTCGGTCAGTCTCGAAGGCAGCGTCGGCTGACGCCTCAACAGATTGGGAGTTGTGGAATGACCGCGCTACTGGAAATTCGTGACCTTAAGGCCGAGATCGCCGGCAAGCAGATCCTGAACGGCTATGATCTCACCGTGAATGCGGGCGAGGTGCATGCGATCATGGGGCCGAACGGCTCGGGCAAATCGACGCTGTCTTATGTGCTGTCGGGCCGCCCGGGCTATACGATCACCGAGGGGCAGGCGCTGCTCGCCGGCGCCGATCTCTCGCAGATGAGCGTCGACGAACGCGCCGCGGCGGGGCTGTTCCTCGCCTTTCAATATCCGCTGGAGGTGCCGGGCGTCGCGACGATGACTTTTTTGCGCGCCGCGCTCAACGCGCAGCGCAAGAAGCGCGGTGAGGAGGAAATGTCTTCGCCCGACCTGATCAAGCGCGTCAAGGAGCTCGCCAAGATCCTCGACATGGATATGGAGATGCTGCGGCGTCCAGTGAACGTCGGCTTCTCCGGCGGTGAGAAGAAGCGCGCCGAGACGCTGCAGATGATGCTGCTCGAACCCAAGCTGTGCATCCTGGACGAAACTGACTCGGGGCTCGACATCGACGCGCTGAAAGTCGTCTCCAACGGCGTCAATCAATTACGCTCGAAGGACAGGGGCATCGTTGTGATCACCCATTATCAGCGCCTGCTCGATTACATCACGCCCGACGTCGTCCATGTGCAGTCGGCTGGCCGCATCGTGCGGACGGGCGGGAAGGAGCTTGCCTTGGAGCTCGAGGAAACGGGCTACGCGCGCTACCAAGCCGAGGCGGCGTAAGTCATGGGCCACGCACCGACCACGCCTACGCGCAAACTCACCGACGCCGAGGCTCGGCTGGCGGAAATCTTCGCCACGCAACAGAGCGCCGGGGCGCCGCAACTTGCCAAGCTGCGCACAGCGGCGTTCGACGCCTTTTCCAGGACGGGCCTCCCCAATCGACGTGATGAGGCATGGAAATACACGGATTTGCGCGCGCTGCTGCGTGACGTGAAGCCGCTGGCGACGCCGCCGGAAGACAGCGCGAAGCAAAGCGCGCAGAACGCCGCGGTACTTGCCGGCGTCGCGACGCGGCGCATTGTCTTCGTCGGCGGCTATTTCGTTCCGGGGCTTTCCGATCTTGGCGATTTGGAAACAGGGTTGAGCGTGATGTCGCTGTCAGGGGCCTTGGCCAAGGGCGACGCCGCGACGACCGCGCAGATCGGAAAAGTCGGCAAGGTCGACGATCCGGCCTTCGCGCTCAATACGGCTTTCATGGGCGAAGGCGTCGTCATCCGCGTCGGGGCGGGCGCATGCATCGACCGACCGATACAATTGGTTTTCGTCGCGGGCGCTCAGCCTGCAACCTATTTCCTGCGCTCGCTCGTCATCGTTGAAAAAGGCGCGCGGGCGACTCTGATCGAAAGCTTCGAGGGCGAAACGACACAGGAATATCACGTGAACGCCGCGACCGAGGTCGTGTTGGAAAGCGGCGCGTCGCTTGAGCGGCTCAAGATCAGCCGCGAAGGCGCCGCCGCGATGCATGTCTCGACCTTCGTCGCCTCGCTCGCCGCCGATGCGCAGCTCAGCGATTTCGGGTTTAATCTCGGCGGAGGCGTGTTGCGCAACCAGTCCTTCATTGCTCTGAACGAGCCGGGCGCCCATGCCGCATTGCGGGGCGCCAACATATTGAAGGACAAGGAACACGCCGACGCGACCTTGTTCCTCGACCATGCCGCGGAACGTTCGGAAAGCAAAGCGCTGTTCAAATCCGTGCTGGATAACTCGTCGCAGGCGGTGTTTCAGGGGAAGATCCTGGTTCGGCCCGGCGCGCAAAAGACCGACGCGCGCATGATGGCCCGTACGCTGTTGTTGTCCGAAGGGGCGCAGGCCTACTGCAAACCGGAGCTGGAAATCTTCGCCGATGACGTGCAGTGCGCGCATGGTTCGACCGTCGGCGCGCTGGACGAGAACTTGATTTTCTACCTGATGGCGCGCGGGATTTGCCAGGCGGAAGCTCAATCGCTGCTGACGGAAGCTTTCGTCGGGGAAGTGATCGACGCCGTGGAGAAACGCAGCGTTCGAGAGGCTTTAACCGCTCTCGTCTCCGAGCGGCTGAGACTGCGACAATGATCCCACAGCCTGTGAGCGAGACGTCATATGACGTCGCGCGGTTGCGTCGCGACTTCCCGATTTTGGACGTAAAAATCCATGGTCAGCCGCTCGTCTATCTGGACAATGCGGCGTCGGCGCAAAAGCCTCAAGTGGTGCTCGATCGTATTCAGCACGCTTACGCCGGCGAATATGCGAATGTTCATCGCGGACTTCACTTTTTAGCCAATGCGGCGACGGAGCAATATGAGGGCGCCCGCGAAAAGCTACAGCGTTTTCTGCACGCTGGCCGTTCGGAAGAGATTGTCTTCACAAGAGGCGCGACGGAAGCGATAAATCTCGTCGCGCAATCATTCGGGCGCGACAGGATCGGCGCCGGCGACGAAATCGTTTTATCGATCATGGAGCACCACGCGAACATTGTGCCGTGGCATTTCCTGCGCGAGCGCAATGGCGCCGTCATCAAATGGGCCAAGGTCGATGACGAAGGCAATTTTCTTCTTGAGGAATTTGAAAAGCTTTTGACCGAACGCACCAAGATCGTCGCTGTGACGCACATGTCCAACGTGTTGGGCGCGGTGACGCCGATCAAGGAAATTATAGCGCTCGCGCATGCGCGAGGCATCGCGGTCCTCGTCGACGGGGCTCAGGCCGCAGTGCACCTAGACGTGGACGTCGTGGATCTCGACTGCGATTTTTACGTTGTCACCGGACATAAGCTCTATGGGCCAACCGGGATTGGCGTTCTCTATGGAAAATATGCGCATCTCGCGGAGATGAGTCCGTTCAACGGCGGTGGCGAGATGATTCGGGAAGTGCGGGAAGAGGGCATTACTTACGGAGATCTGCCTTACCGCTTCGAAGCCGGGACGCCCGCGATCGTGCAGGCGATTGGGCTCGGCGCCGCGGTCGACTACATTGACTCGATCGGCAAGTCGCGCATCCGGGCGCATGAACGCGAATTGCTCGAATATGCATCGGAGCGATTAAGCGAGATCGAGTCGATACGCATTCTCGGCACGGCGGAAGAGAAGGGCGCCATTGTTTCCTTTACCATGGACGGCGTGCATCCGCATGATATCGCCACGATCATCGATCGATCGGGAATCGCCATCCGCGCCGGAACCCACTGCGCTATGCCCCTGCTGAACCGCTTCGGCGTCACCGCCGCCTGCCGGGCGTCGTTCGGGCTCTACAATACGCGGGAAGAGGTGGACCTGTTCGTTCAGTCCATACGGAAAGCGCGTCAGATGCTCGCCTGAGTCCTGCGCCGCCCCGCGGGGCCATGAGATGGACGATGTTGAATCTGTAACAAGTGTCGCGCCGCAGAATGTATGGACGTGTTTGAATATTTACATTGTTGGATGGATATAACGTGTTGATTTATATGGTTGGTCGGTAGTTTAGCCGCTGGCATGGTTGTTGCGATCCCTTCGCCAAAGTGATGCATCGGTCCGTCTCAGCCGAGAGTCGGCACAGGCGACTTTGCAGCGACAGAAGGAAGCAAAGCCATGACGTCTCTGGATGTTGGAACGGCGGAGGCAGTTGAGGGGGCGAACGCGGCGGTCGCCATGGACGACGTGATGCAGAAAATCGCCGAGCACAAGGGCTGCGGCACCTCGGGCGGCAGCGGCAAGGCGAGCTGCGGTTCGGGCGCCGGGCAGGGCGACCTTCCGACCGAGATTTGGGAGAAGGTCAAGAACCACCCCTGCTACAGCGAAGAGGCGCACCATCACTATGCGCGCATGCACGTCGCCGTGGCGCCGGCCTGCAACATCCAGTGCAACTATTGCAACCGCAAATATGATTGCGCGAATGAGTCGCGTCCCGGCGTCGTCAGCGAGAAGCTGACCCCCGAGCAGGCCGCAAAGAAAGTTTTGGCGGTTGCCTCCACCATTCCGCAAATGACGGTTCTGGGCATCGCCGGCCCGGGCGATCCGCTTGCCAATCCGGAAAAGACCTTCAAGACGTTCGATCTGATCTCGCGCACCGCGCCGGACATCAAGCTTTGCCTCTCGACCAACGGGCTCGCTTTGCCGGATCACGTCGACACGATCGCCGGCTACAACGTCGATCACGTCACGATCACCATCAATATGGTCGATCCCGAAGTCGGCGCAAAAATCTACCCTTGGGTGTTCTGGAAGCATAAGCGCTACACCGGCGTCGAAGCGGCGAAGCTGCTTACCGACCGACAGCTGCAAGGCCTCGAAATGCTCACCGAGCGCGGCATTCTGTGCAAGGTGAACTCGGTGATGATCCCTGGGATCAATGACAAGCATCTCGTCGAAGTGAACAAGGCCGTCAAATCTCGCGGCGCGTTCCTGCACAACATCATGCCGCTGATCTCGGCCCCGGAGCACGGCACGGTGTTCGGCCTCAACGGCCAGCGCGGTCCGTCGGCGCAAGAGCTGAAGGCGCTGCAGGACAGCTGCGAAGGCGAGATGAACATGATGCGTCATTGCCGCCAGTGCCGCGCCGACGCCGTTGGCCTGCTCGGCGAAGATCGCAGCGCCGAGTTCACCACCGAAAAAATCATGGCCATAGAGGTTGACTACGACCTCGAGTCCCGCAAGGCCTATCAAGAAAAAGTCGAAGAAGAGCGCGTCGCCAAGGTTGCCGCGAAGCAGGAAGAACTGGCGACGCTGGCCGGCGCGGCGAGCGACATCAAGCTGCTGATCGCTGTCGCGACGAAGGGTTCGGGCCTCATCAACGAACATTTCGGTCACGCCAAAGAGTTCCAGGTTTACGAGCTCTCGACCTCGGGCGCGAAATTCGTCGGACATCGGCGGGTCGATCTCTACTGCCAGGGCGGATATGGCGACGAGGACAGTCTGGAGACGGTCATCCGCGCCATCAACGACTGCCATGCGGTGTTCGTCGCGAAAATCGGCGGCTGCCCGAAGAACGATCTCATCAAAGCCGGGATCGAGCCCGTCGATCAATTTGCGCATGAGTTCATCGAGAAGTCAGCGATCGCCTGGTTCAAGGCCTATCTCGACAAGGTGAACAGCGGAGAGATCGAACATCAGGAGCGCGGCGACGCCGAGATCCGTCAGGGCGCCCTCATCAACGCGGCCTGAGAGAGGCGTCAGGGAACCAAGCCAGGAGCAAGATATGACGCTTAAGATCATCGCCTCACAGTGCACGAGCTGTTCGGCCTGCGAGCCGGAGTGCCCGAATGTGGCGATCACCGAGAAAAACGGCACATTCGTCATCGACCCAAAGAAATGCACGGAGTGCATCGGCCATTTCGACGCGCCGCAGTGCGCCGCCGTCTGTCCGGTCGACAACACTTGCGTGATCGACAACGCCTATCCGCGTTACCAAGCGCCGGCTTGAGGAGGCCAGCAATGAAATTTACGCTCACGCCGGCCGCTCAAAAATTCATCCGGCGAATGATTCAGTTTAGCGCCAACCCAGGCGGAGGCTTTCGCTTAATGGTGTCTCCTGGGGGGTGTTCGGGACTCAGCGCGCTATTCGACGTCGAAGCCGCGCCGCGCGCCGGCGATCAGGAGTTCATTGTCGATGGCGTGAAATTCTTTCTGCCGGCGGAAAGCCGCCTGCTGCTTGACGGCGTAGCGATTGATTTCGCCGATTCCGCTTTAAGCGGGGGGCTGGTCTTTCATGATCCAAAGAACACTGGATCATGCAAGAGCGCCAGCACTCCTATTGCGGAGCATGTGCATTAAAGGCGCCCGCAATGGCGAATGGCGAGGTAGCCGCTCTAAGCCCCGACGAGAAAGAGCTTCTCGCCGGGGCGCTGCTTGGCGAAGGTCTACCGACGGAAGCCGAAGAATTTCTTCATCTTGCCAGCGAAACCTACGCTGATTCTGACACGGCCGAGCGCTATTTACGCCAGGCCCAGCAATGGGCTCCCGATCACGCTGCCGTGTTGATCGGTTTCTATCGCTTTTACTTTTACAAGGGCAGATTGCGAGAAGCATTGGAAATCGCCAATCGCTGTCTCGAAAAGGCGACGCGCGAAAACAACATGCCGCGGGATTGGCGACGCGCTTCGGCGCAGGACGCGGTTTTCGATCGCTACGATGAAATCCTGCCGCGCTTCTTCCTGTTTACCTTGAAGAGCTACGCCTATTTGCAGATGCGCTTGGGCGAGTTCGAGGAAAGCCGGGTGGCCATCGCCAAGCTGCTTGAACTCGATCCAACCGACAAGATTGGCACCAAGGTTCTTCTCGGCGTTCTCGACAGAATCGGTCTTGAAGATGACGCGTGAGATCGACGAAGCGCGCGACTGGCGCGGATTGGATATCGACTGTGCGCACTGCGCGCATCGAGATCTGCTGGTCGCGGCGCGATGCGAATTGCGCAAAGCCTGCGTGCATGACCGATATGCGCGGCGCATCGATCGCTTCTTCAATTGGAATCCCGAGTTCGCCGACGGCTATCTTGCACACCCGCATTTCGAAGTGCGCGCCATAGCAGCGAAATTCGCCAATCCATTTCTCTTGCCGCGCTTATTGTCGGATCCCGACGAAACCGTGCGCTGGGAAGCCGTGCGGCGACTGCCTGCGCGCTATCGATGCGAATTGCGCAATGATTCGCATCGCGAAGTGCGCATCCGCGTCGCCACTCTGCTCGACGATCCCGATCTTCTGCCGATGATGCAGGATGAGGATTATTACGTGCGGATCGTGATCGCGCGTAAGGTTGCGCCGGCGCTGCTGGTGATGATGCTCGATGACCCGGAAGTGGAAGTCCGACGTATTGTCGCGCAACGGATTGACGCCCAATGGTTGGGGCGAATGTGTCGAGATTCGAACGCCGATGTGCGTCTTGAAGCGGCTCAAAGGTTGACGCCGGAACAATTGTCGGATTTGAGAGAGGATGACGATTGGCGCGTGCGCCATTACGTCGCCACGAGATTGAACGTGGAAGAAATCGGACATTTGATCAACGACAGGGATCCGCTCGTCGCGGAGGCGGCACGCGAGCGGCTCGCGGGCGAGGCATCGAAGCGCTGACATGCCTGGCGCCCGCGCGGCGCCATTGGCGTTGCCGCATCAGGTTTGCGGCGGCTTAACTCGCGGCGCGTCCGACGACGAACTCGAGCGACGCGCCGCCAGCAGTGGGGGTCGTCCCGGCCGCCAGGGCGTCGGCGAGCCTGTCGAGGCGGATCAACGCCAGGCCTTTGTCGCCGCTGTGCGAACCCGCAACGCCGAGTTCGATCTCGCCCGCCATAACTTTAGTACCAGTCGCCGGAGCCTCGCCTTCCGCGTGGTAAGGCGTTACGCGCTTTCGCGCGAGGTTGCGATGCTTGGTGCGCGAGACGACTTCCTGGCCGACATAGCATCCCTTGGTGAAGTCGACGCCAGCGAGCAGATCCATGTTCGCTTCGTGCGGAAATGCCGCGCCATAGGCGAAATCGACCCCGCCTCGCGGCACCCCGGCGGCGATGCGCGCCGCTTCATAGTCTTCGCGAGCATTTTCGTCTTCGCGAGCATTCTCCGCATTTGTGTCGCGTGGCGCGATCAGTCGCCAGCCCAGCGTCTCGGCGCGCGGGTCTCGTGCCATCGCCAGCGCGGAAATCTCCGGCCGCGCGTCGCAGAGAACGCAAAAGGCTGCGAGTTCGTCGCTTCTCGACGTGAGCTTCACCGCCGCGCGCAACTTATACATGCCGAGCCGGCGAAGAAGGTCCGTCTCCACCTCGCGCGGGCAATCGAGCAAATAGCGGCGCATCTCGCCTTCGCCTTCCGCGAAGACGAGGAAATCGGCCAATATCTTGCCCTGCGGCGCGAGCAGCGCGCAATAGCGCGCTTCGCCCGAGGCAAGTTTGGCGATGTCGTTGGTGACCAGATTATGCAAGAAACTGGTCGCGTCGGCCCCGGCGATTTCGATAACGCCGCGATCCTCCAGGCTGATGACTGCTGACATTGTTATCGCGCTCCAACCGCGCCCGCGCTGTGGCGCTGTGTCCTGTATGCCGGGCTTTCACCGGACGCCCGATCAGGAAGCAACCATCTTGCCATTGGCGTCGAGGCAAAATCGTCATCGTCGATCGCAGTCGAACGCCAGCAGTTTCGCAACGGCTTCAGTACAAAATGAGACAAGAGAAGCGACCCGGACGCTCGCCATTTCCACGCAAATTCGTCCGCGCGCGGCGTCGAACCCACGACCTGCGAATGCCCGACAACATTATCGCCTACACCAGTCGATGTTAGCTTTTCGACATTGGGGCCACGGCCGTTGCTGGCGCACAAACAATTGAATTAGAACAATTATCAATTGCACAAACCTGCCCCACATCGCTGGCATGGACATTGCGAACCAAGGGACGCGACAGCATCGAGGGCCGTCGAAGAGAGCCTCTTGTCGGAGAGTCCTTCTCTAACTCGGCAGCGAACGCAATGCGCAGCAAGAGAGCTGCGACAGAGGGTTAAGGGCTCAACAGGAGACAGACATGTCGTCACTACGGCAAATCGCATTTTACGGCAAAGGGGGCATCGGCAAGTCGACGACGTCCCAGAACACACTGGCGGCTTTGGCCGAGCTGGGTCATCGCATT
>NZ_JAKFWS010000051.1 GCF_021731785.1 Methylocystis sp. | reverse complement strand
CAAATCCGTAGCGATGAAGATGAGCCTTGCCCTCCGCCAAACGCATTTTTCGCACGCGCCAATTCGGGCACATAAAACTGATCGACCCACATTCCCTGTTCCGAGCATTTTGGCGTTCGCCATTCCCTGTTCGCTCGAAATAATTCCCTGTTCAGAATCTTAGGGAATTTTCGTCCAACTCACTGATTTTGCGTCTGTCTCACGGACGGTTCTTCACCGGAAAGGCCAATTTTTTCAAATTTCGCTGTTATTTTCCCTGATAGCAGGGAATTGCCGCGGAGACGCGTTCGCAGCTGACTGCGTGCACAGCCAACTGGAAAATCAATCACTTAAAGAATTACGGCTGCTAACAAAACCTTGGCGTCGCCTATCCGGCGTCTATGCATTTACATGGATTGGCGGGGTTGAGGACAGCAGGACGTCTGGCTCGTCGTGACCGGAGTTGCGCCAGAAATCCGACCGTCAGAGTCTCCCCGAAATGCCCGGAAGCTCCGCTGACTGATTCCTGCCAACTTTATAGCCTGCAAATCGTACTCTGAGGTGAAATGAATCGAGAGGGCGGCCCAACAGGGGGATCAAACATGCTTCCAGCGCGCCGATTCGCTGCATCATTGCCTGTCGCAGGCGCTCTTTTCGCCTTTCTTTTCCCATTGCCGGAATCCCAGGCCCAGGAGTCGTCCGGCTCCTGCGAAGAAACGGCCGAGTTCTCGGTCTTGGCCTCGCCGGCGGCGCCCTGGACAGGCGCGCCTTTGCGCGTCCTCGTCGCCGCGGAAAAGCCGCTCCAAGGCGAGCTTTCGCTGATTGCGCCCGACGGAAGGGTCGCGGCCAAATCGCGCGGACAGCGGGGTGGACCGCCTTATGTCTGGTTCGCCGAGGTCGCCTCGCCAGCGGCGGGCGCGTGGCGCGCCACGCTCGATACCACTTCGTCCAGCTGCAGCACGAAGGAAATCGCCGTGAGCGCGCGAAAGCAATCTGCGTCGCACGGGACGGAAGGCAGCGTCTGGCGGGTGCACAACACCTGGAACCGCGCGACTGAGAATTTGTATTCGGCGTGGGTCGCCAAGCTTTTTGACGCGCCGCTCGAAGCGGAGCAGTCATGGAAAACGTGGCACGAGGTGCTGCGCAATCCCTCGCGGAATGTCCTGTTCAATCATCTCGGAACGAACGAGGACAGCCTCACCCTGTCGCTCAAGCCCGACTGCGCCGATTTCGTCTACTTCTTGCGCGCTTATTTCGCCTTCAAGATGGGGCTGCCCTTCGCCTATTCGAATTGCTCGCGCGGGGCCGGCGGCGCGCCGCCGCGCTGCAATGAGCGCTTCGACATTCTGCACCCCGAGGTGACGCGACCCGCGCCGCCGCCCGAACAAGCAACGGCGTCCGCCGCCGCTGCGCCGGCCGCGACCCCCGCAGCGGCACCGACGAATATCTTGCAGCAACTGTTCTCACAGCCGCAGCAGGTCCAGCCCGGAGCGCCGGCTCCCGCGAAACCGCCTGCGCCGAAGCGGCCGGCGGGCGTTGCCGGATATTTACGGGCTGTCGGCGACGTCGTTCATTCCGGTTCGGTGCGCGCACCGGCAAATAGCGACAAGTCCGACTTTTATACCATCCCGCTGACGCAGGAGACGCTGCGTCCCGGAACTGCCTACGCCGATCCGTATGGGCACGTCATGATGCTCGTGCAACGCGTCCCGCAGACGGCGGACTCAGCGGGCGTCTTTCTTGCGGTCGACGCCGAGCCGGATGGCACCGTCACCCGGAAGCGATTCTGGCGCGGTAATTTCCTATTCGCGAACGAACCTACGCTCGGCAGTCCCGGCTTCAAGCGCTTCCGGCCGATCGTGCGGGAGAATGGTGGGTTGCGGGAGCTCACCAATTCCGAAATCGCCAAGAACCCGGAGTATGGCGATTTCTCCCTGGAGCAATCACAACTCAGCGCCGAAGATTTTTACGATCGCATGGACGAGGTGATGTCGCCTGAGCCGCTCGATCCGACGCGCGCGATGATGGCGGCTATCGCCGCTCTAGAAGAGCAGGTGAAGACACGCGCGACGGCGGTCGAAAACGGGCGAAAGTTCCAGAACGGCGGGCGCGGCGAGGCATCAATGCCGGACGGTCCGGCGATCTTCGCGACCTCGGGCGCATGGGAGGACTTTTCGACGCCGGCGCGCGATCTCCGCCTGCTGATCGCGATCGATGTTGTGCGCGGATTTCCAGATCGTGTCGCTCGGCGCAGCGATCGCTACGCCATGCCGTTTGGCAGAGGTCCGGCAGGCGTTCAGGCTCAACTGCAAAGCGCGCTCTCGAGCGAACTTGCGGCCCGCACCTTTTCCTATACGCGCAGCGACGGCTCCGCCTGGACGCTATCGCTCAAAGATGTGATGGACCGCGCGGCGGATCTAGAGATGGGCTACAACCCCAACGACTGCGTCGAACTTCGGTGGGGCGCGCCGGACGGGAGCGCCGAGGCGGCGACATGCACCCGGCGCGCGCCGGCTGGGCAGCGCGCGAAGATGACGGACTATCGCAACTGGTTCCGCGAACGCCGCTGGCCGCACGCTTAGATCATGGCGCATTTGGGCGGGACCGCCCAAATGCGGATCGCGTGATCGAACTCGAAAGTTGCGAGCAGGTCGGCGCGAAAAGGCAACGTTGCGCGCGGCCCCTCAAGAAGCCGCGCGCGATCCCTCAATATGACGCGACGACGGGGGGCGGAGGCGGCGGAGGGAGCAGCATGCCGACGACGGTCGACGCGACGGTGAAAGGCAGGGCGACGATCGCGCCCACAGGAGCGAACGGGTTCGGCGCCACGACGACTTGCGGGGGCGGGGGAGGAGGAGCTTCCGCGAGATCGGCGGCAAAAGCCGAGGATGCGAGGGTCGCAACAGCAGCTCCAAGCGCAAGAGCGATTATTTTCCGGGACACGTTTGCCTCCTTAGTCGCGCCCCAAGGCAGGCTGCAGCCTTGCTAACGTTTAGCTTGCGTAATCGTTCCGTTTGACCGAGCGCCGCGCAGCGGCGGAGCTTCGAGCTTTGTTTTCGGCTGGCGTCCCTATTTAGGGATAAGGCGCCGGACGGTGCTTGCGCTTGGGGTTGGCGTTGCGTCCGTCCTGGCGGGGTTCGGAAAGGTCGGCGACATGGATTACGACGCGCTTTTGGCGGCTCTCCTGGCCGGCGCCATCACGCTCCTGGCGTTTCTTTTTTGGCCGGGACTGGCGGATCAGCTGCCGGACCTGGCGCGCATGGCGATCATCTATCTTGTGGTGCTGCTGGCCGGCTCCTGGATTTTCGGGACCTTGCGCCGCAGGCGCCGAAAGTGAACGATCCGGAGCGGGCGGGTTCTTCTCTGAACCGGGACAAAGCCGCCCTTTTTTACTTGACGTTTTCTCTTTGCCCTTGACAGGGCGCTGCTAACCCTCTTTTAACGGTCCGCCATTTAGATCGCGCTCTTTCCCAGGCGAACCGGTTCATGCGCTTCCTCAAAATACTCCCTGGTCTCGCCGCGCCGCTTGTCGGAGTGACGGTCGCGCTTGCGCTGTGCGTCATCGTCTTTGGCTTGTCGTTGACCGGGATTGATCCAAGCCTCGATTAATTTGCGCCGGCGCTTGCCGCCGTCAGAAGCGTAGCAATCTCGAATCCGTCAGCAAGACATCATCGCTCAGACGCCAAAAACCGGTAGCCGACGCCCGGCTCGGTCACAATGATTTTGGGCGTCGCGGCGTTTTCCTCGATCTTTGCCCTAAGCTGGCCGATGAAGACGCGCAGATATTGACTGTCGTTCTGATGCGCTGGACCCCACACGGCTTTCAATATTTCCCGGTGCGTCAGGGGCCGACCCGCATGTCGCGCGAGAAAGGCCAAAAGATCGAATTCCTTGGGCGTCAGTTTCGCCGGCGCGCCGTTTCTCGTCACGATGCGCTTTGGAACATTCACCATGAGTCCGTCGGCGACGACGCATTGGGAGTCCGAAGCCGCATTCTGTGAATGACGCAAGGCCGTGCGCATGCGCGCCAGCAACTCTCCCATAGCGAAAGGCTTCTCGACATAGTCGTCGGCGCCGAGGTCAAACGCCGCGATTTTTTCCGATTCACGGTCGCGCGCCGAGAGAACGATCACAGGCGTCCGCGCAAGGATTCGCAGCTTTCGCAGCACTTCCTTGCCATCCATGTCGGGAAGGCCAAGATCGAGGATGATGATGTCGGGGGAATGTTCGCGTACAGCCGCAAGCGCCTGGCGGCCTGTCGTCGCTTCGATGACCTCGTAGCCGCTCGCCGTCAGCGACGGCCGCAGCACGCGCTGTATCTGCGGTTCGTCGTCGACGACGAGGACGCGCGCGCCGTTCATGCCGCTACGCCCCGCTTGGATTCGCCCGCGGCCGGAAAACGCATGATGATTCTCGTCCCTCGACGTCGGGCGGCAGGGCTTTGCGCGACGATGGTTCCACCCATGGCCCTGACCAGTCCGCGGCAGATCGAGAGGCCGAGCCCAGTTCCTGCCTTGCGGCCGTCAACGCGCCCGCTGCGATAAAATTTCTCGAAAATGCGCTCGAGGTCGGCTGCTTTCACGCCGGGCCCCTCGTCAGTCACAGTGATGACGACGTCGCCTCCTTCGCGCCGGGCGTGAATGATCGCGCCGGCAGGTCCGCCATATTTATGCGCATTGTCGATCAGATTGAAGAGAACCTGTTCGAGGAGATTGGCGTCGCCGCGAATAGGCGGCAGCTCGGGCGCGATGCTGATCGAAGTATCCTTGCCCGGAAAAGTTCTCTTGGCTCTTTCGAGGACGCTGCGGATCACCTCGGTAACATCGACGAGATCGCTGCGCGGCGACAGCGCGCCCGACTCGATGCGCGACATGTCGAGCATATTGGCGATGAAGCGCGATAGGCGCCCGGCCTCTTCTTCAATCGACAGCAGAAGGTCTTTGCGATCCTCTGGCGGAAGCTTCTCGCCAAGTTCGCGCAGGCTTGTCACCGCGCCGGTGATCGAGGTCAGCGGCGTGCGCAGATCATGCGACAGGGCGGAGAGCAGAATCGTCCGCAATTTTTCATTTTCTTCAAGCGCCGCCGCCTTGACCGATTCGCCGACGAGCATCGAGCGGTCGATGGCGATCGCCGTCTGTTCAATCAGCGACGAAATCGTGCTTTCCGCAGCGGCGGAAAGCGGCTCGTCGGGCGTCTTGGGCTCGATCCCGCAAACGGCGACGACCCCTCTCGCCGTCGCCAGCGGTCGGAATTGGAAGCGCACATTGGGCAGCGTATCGGTCCGCCATCCGGCAGGCTCGGATTTTTCCAGCGCCCAACGGGCGGCGGCGAGTTCGCCGGCGTCCATCTGATCGACCGGGGGCCAGGCCGCCGACACTTTCAAACCGCCCTCGTCAGGGATCAGCATCATGACGCAGGACGCTTCGCCCGCCTTCTGAATTTGCAGAGCGGACGCCCAGAGAATGTCGTCGAGCATGGTTATCGTGGAGAGCTTGCGAGAGAATTCGAAAAGCGACTGCACGGCTTGAGAGCGCTGGCGCATGTTTTGCGCATAATTGCGCATTTTGCTCGCGAGCATTCCAGTGATGATAGCGACGACCAGCGCGACGAGGAGCGAAAGAAATTCCTGTGGCTGCGAGATCGTCAGTTCGTAGCGCGGATCGAAAAAGAAGAAGTCGCAGGCCACAAAGGACAGGAGCGCCGCAGTGATCGCGGACCACATCCCCAGCCAAACGGCGCAAAGCACGACGGGAAGCAGGAAGATGACCGACGGATTGACGAGGCCGAGCCAGCGCTCGAGGCCATATCCGACCAGGACCGTCATCGTGACGGAGATCGTGGCGCCGCCGAAGCCGAGTGATGTCTGTGACAAGGTCGGCAATTTCCGAGCCAGTCTGTTTTGCGGCGGGCCGCCCTCCTGCACAACGACGTGAACGGCGATATCGGTCGACCGGCGAAGAACTTCGTCGGTCAGCGAGCGCCGTATCAGTCGAGAAAAAGGCCGCGCGCGCGAGCGGCCCAGGACGATCTGCGTGATATTTTCGCGTCGCGCGAAACGCAGCACTTCGCCAGCGAGATCGTCTCCTGGCGTCCGGGCGATTTCCGCCCCGAGCCGTTCCGCAAGCCTTAACGCCTGGTCGACGTTTCTCACGACCTCGGCAGATTCTTCTTCCTGGCCGGCGCGCTCGACGTAAAGCGCGATCCAAGTGGCGTTGAGGGCCGTGGCGAGGCGTGCGCCGGCGCGAACCACGGCTTCGGAGTTTGCATCGCGGCCGACGCAGACGAGCAAGCGTTCGGCAGTCGCCCAGGGCCCTTCGATCGCTCCCTGACGAAGGAAGTCGACCATTTGGTCGTCGACGCGCTCCGCCGTTCGACGCAGCGCTAGTTCCCGCAGCGCCGTGAGATTGCGCGGCGTGAAGAAATTCTGGAGCGCGCGTTTCGCGGTCTCGGGAACGTAGACCTTGCCTTCCTTCAGCCTCTGGAGCAGCTCATCGGGCGTGATGTCGACAAGAATGACGTCTGAAGCGGTCTGCAGGACGCGATCCGGCACGGTCTCGCGCACGGCGACGCCGGTAACGCGTGAGACGACGTCGGCGAGGCTTTCAAGATGCTGGACATTGAGCGTCGTCCAGACGTCGATGCCGACATCGAGCAACTCCTCGACATCCTGCCAGCGTTTGGGATGACGGCTGTCAGGCGCGTTGGTGTGCGCGAATTCGTCGACGAGGATGAGCTGAGGCTTTCGCGCCAGCGCGGTGTCTATGTCGAATTCCTCGATGGTGCGACCGCGATATTCACATTTGCGGCGGGGCAGGGTTTCGAGACCGGCGAGGAGCGCTTGGGTTTCTAGGCGACCGTGAGTCTCGGCCACCCCTACGACAATATCGACGCCCTCAGCCTTTGCGGTTTGCGCGCGCGCCAGCATCGCATATGTCTTGCCGACGCCTGGCGCGGCGCCAAGGAAAATGCATAGCTTCCCTCTGCCCTCCTTGTCGCTCAAGGCAAGGAGGGCGTCGGGATCAGGTCGGCGGTCGAAGTCTCCGTCGTCGCGTGCCAAAGACGTCTACTTTCTGGGGCCTCGGCGTCATTTTAAGCGATCAATGGCCATGTTGAGCAAGAGCACATTTACCCGCGGCTCGCCGATCGCGCCAAGAACACGTCCTTCGATATTCGCTTCGACAAGCGCGCGCACCTGGGACTCGCTGAGATTACGGGCCCTGGCGACGGCGCCCGCCTGCGCCAGCGCGAACTGCGGCGAAATATGCGGATCGAGGCCGGAGCCGGACGTCGTTACGGCGTCAGCGGCGACGACATCAATGCGGCCGGCGGCGAATTCCGCCTCGATCGCGCCGTTTACGCGATCGACGAGCTTTTTCGAGGTCGGTCCGAGATTGGAGCCCATCGAGTTTGAAGCATTGTAAGGCGCGTCGATTGTCTTGGAAGAGTCAGCTGGATCCGGGCCGGTCGTCGCCGAGGGGCGGCCATGAAAATAGCGATCGGAGGCAAAGTTCTGCCCGATCAGCGTCGAGCCGATGACTGTTCCATCGCGTTCGATTAGGCTTCCATTCGCCTGCGTCGGCAGGGCGAGTTGCGCAACTCCGGTGATCGCGAGCGGGTAGACGACTCCGGTGAGCCCCGTGAAAAGAACGATCATGACGATCGCCGGACGAATTTGGGAGAGCATCTGAGAGCTCCTTATGCGAGATGAATGGCCGAGACGGCGAGATCGATGAGCTTGATGCCGATGAAGGGCGCGATCAGGCCGCCGAGCCCATAGATCAGCAGATTTCTCCGCAACAGCGCGGCGGCGCCCACAGGCCGGTATGGGACGCCCTTCAGCGCCAGCGGTATGAGCCCGATAATGATCAGCGCGTTGAAGATCACCGCCGAGAGGATCGCCGACTGCGGCGAGGCGAGCTTCATAATGTTGATCGCCTCCAGTTCGGGATAGGCGACGACAAACAGCGCCGGAATGATCGCGAAATATTTGGCAACGTCGTTGGCGATCGAGAAGGTCGTCAGGGAGCCGCGCGTCATCAGCAGCTGCTTGCCGATCGCGACGATCTCGATGAGCTTTGTCGGATCGCTGTCGAGGTCGACCATATTGCCGGCTTCGCGCGCTGCCTGCGTGCCGGTCTGCATGGCGACGCCAACGTCCGCTTGAGCGAGCGCCGGCGCATCATTGGTGCCGTCGCCGCACATGGCGATGAGGCGCCCGCCCTGCTGCTCCTTACGGATATAGGCGAGTTTGTCCTCGGGCTTGGCTTGCGCGATGAAATCATCGACTCCCGCTTCTCCGGCGATCGCCGCGGCGGTGATCGCATTGTCGCCAGTGACCATCACCGTCTTGATGCCCATGGCGCGCAACGCCGCGAAACGCGACTTGATGTCGGGCTTGATGATGTCCTTGAGGTGAATGACGCCCAGCAGCCTGCCGTTTTCCGACACCGCCAAAGGCGTGCCCCCGGCGCGCGAGATGCGCTCCACGGCGCGTTCGAAATCGACAGGAATGGATTTGACTTGCCCGGCGACGGCGTCGACGGCGCCCTTGCGCAGCGTGCGTCCGGGAAGATCGACCCCTGAGATGCGCGTATGGGCGGAAAAAGGAATGATTTGCGCCTCTGGGCCGAGGTCGGGCGTTGAAAAGCCAAGCGCGCTTTTCGCCAGAGCGACGATAGAGCGCCCCTCCGGCGTTTCATCCGCGAGCGACGCAAGCAGTGCGGCTTCGACGAAGGCGCGCTCCGATACGCCTTCCACTGGAACCAACTCGTCCGCCATGCGATTGCCGAAGGTGATGGTGCCGGTCTTGTCGAGAAGCAGCGTGTCGACGTCGCCCGCCGCCTCCACCGCGCGGCCCGAGGTGGCGATGACATTGAAGCGGATCAGCCGATCCATGCCGGCGATGCCGATCGCCGACAGGAGACCGCCGATGGTCGTCGGGATCAAACAGACAAGCAGCGCGATCAACACGGTGATCGAAAGCGCCGCGCCGGAATAGGCGGCAAGCGGCCAAAGCGTCACACAGACGATGAGAAAAATGATGGTCAGTCCCGACAGGAGGATCGACAGCGCCAGTTCGTTGGGCGTTTTCTGCCGCTGGGCGCCCTCGACGAGCGCGATCATGCGATCAATGAAGGTCGAACCAGGCGCGGCGGTGATCTTGACCTTGATCCAGTCGGAGAGCACCGTCGTGCCTCCGGTAACGGCCGAGCGGTCGCCGCCCGCCTCGCGAATAACCGGCGCGGACTCGCCTGTGATCGCTGACTCATTGACCGAGGCGACGCCTTCGATCACTTCGCCGTCGCCAGGGATGAACTCGCCCGCTTCGACCAGCACCACGTCGCCGACCCTTAGATCGAGCGCCGACACGCCCTCATAAACATCCTTCATCCCGCTTTTGTTTTGCGGATCAATCAATCGGTTGGCGTGTGAATCGCTGCGTGTCTTGCGCAAAGCGTCCGCCTGCGCCTTGCCACGTCCTTCGGCGACCGCCTCGGCGAAATTGGCGAAGAGGACGGTGAACCAGAGCCAGGCGGCGATCTGGCCGGAGAAAGAGGCGGCGCCGTTCTGCGCGAGGAGATCGCGCACAAAGAACGCCGTCACGACGGCCGACACGATTTCCGTGACGAAGATCACCGGATTGCGCGCGAGGCGTCGCGGATCGAGCTTCTTGAAGGCGTCGACCGCAGCGCGCTTGGTGATCCGGGCGTCGAACAGACCGGGAGCGGCGACCTTATGCGACATGGACATGCTCCTTAGAAGGTCTTTCCGGCGAGCAGCGCGAAATGCTCGACGATCGGGCCAAGCGCCAGCGCCGGAAAATATTGCAGCAGATAGAGGACGATGATGACGCCGAGCAGCAGGCCGATGAAGAGCGGTCCATGCGTCGGGAAGGTACCGACCGAGGGCGCGCCCTTCTTTTTCGCCGCGAATGAACCTGCGATCGCCAGTACGGGTATGACGAAGGCGAAGCGCCCCAGCAGCATCGCGACGCCGAGCGTCGTGTTGTACCAAAGCGTATTGCCCGTCAGCCCTGCGAAAGCCGACCCGTTGTTGTCCGTCGCCGAAGCGAACGCGTAAAGGATTTCGGAGAGCCCGTGAGGGCCCGCGTTGTTCAGACTGGCGAGGCCGGTCTGGAGCATTACCGAAACGCCCGTGAAGACGAGAACTGTGAGCGGATAGATCAGCACCGCCAGCATCGCGAGTTTCATCTCGCGCACCTCGATCTTTTTGCCGAGATATTCCGGCGTGCGGCCGACCATAAGACCTGCCACGAAAACGGCGATAATCGCCAGCACCAGGAATCCATAGAGACCGGCGCCGACGCCGCCCGGCGCGATGCTGCCCATCAACATATTGAACAAGGGCACGAGACCGCCGAGCGGCATGAAGGAGTCGTGCATGGAATTTACGGCGCCGCAGCTCGTGCCGGTCGTCGACGCGGCGAACAGCGCGCTCATCGCGGAGCCGAAGCGGACCTCCTTGCCTTCCATATTGCCGGGCGACGGGTCGACGCCGATCTCGGTCAGCAAGGGATTTCCGCTTGCCTCGGCCCAGTAAGCGATCAGAACGCCCGTGACGAGCACGATCATCATGGTGATGGCGACCGCCCGACCTTGTCGATAATCCGACACCGCACGTCCGAAGGCGAAGGCCGTCGCGAAGGGGACGACAAGCAGAGCCCAGATTTCCAGCATGTTGGAAAGGGCATTCGGGCTCTCGAAGGGATGCGCTGAATTGGCGTTGAAGAAGCCGCCGCCATTGGTGCCGAGTTCCTTGATCGCCTCTTGACTGGCGACGGGGCCGATGGCGAGCGTCTGCTTCGCGCCCTCGAGCGTCGTCGCTTCGATCGAACCTTGGAGGGTCTGCGGCACGCCGAGAGCGACGAGCGCGAGGGCGACGACGATCGAGAGCGGCAGGAGGACGTAAAGCGTCGAGCGCGTGAGATCGACCCAGAAATTGCCGATCGTCGGCGACTCGGCGCGCGAAAATCCGCGCACCAAGGCAAAGGCCATCGCAAGTCCGGTCGCGGCGGATACGAAATTGTGCACGGTGAGGCCGAGCATCTGGGTCAAGTGACTCATCGTCGACTCGCCGCCGTAGTTCTGCCAATTAGTGTTGGTGATGAAGCTCATCGACGTGTTGAAGGCGAGATCGGCGGGAACGCCGCCAAAGCCCTGCGGATTGAGCGGCAGATAGGCCTGAAGCCGCTGCAGAGCGTAGAGCGAACCAAATCCAACGACGCTGAAGGCGAGCATCGCCATTGTGTAGGCAAGCCAATTTTGATCGCGCGTTGGATCGACGCCCGCGAGCCTGTAGAAGGCGCGTTCGATCGGCGACAGCGCCGGCGTCAGCAGGCTTCGCTCGCCCGCTAAAACGCGGGCTATGTAACCGCCGAGCGGAACAGCCGCGACGATAACGGCAATCAGGACGATGGCGATTTGCGCCAGCCCAATGGAAGTCATGGCGAACGCCCGGCTTGCGCCGAGCCTCCCTTTAGAATTTTTCGGGATGGAGCAGCGTGTAGGCGAGATACGCGCCGAGCAAAACGGCGACGATCAGTCCAATGACAGGTTCGGACATGCGATTCTCCTAAAGGCGACCGCAAGCGCGGGCGTACGCGCCGACGATCGCGAAAAGCAAAAGGCCGAAGCCAACGCATAGAACATCGAGCATGTTTCCTCTCCGCGGTTACGGTCGCCGTGAGCCGTGGCGCGCGCGCCGCGCCCGCATCTCGTGAACGAGGCTATTGGCGATTAGGAAGACCAAGGCACCAACGCCGAGGCCAATGAGAGAAAGAGGCATGAGCGCATCTCACTTTGATGTCGCGTGCGCGCCCTGGCGTCGGCTGACGAGGATCGCGCGAACGGGAATGTGGTCGCGAGTGATGTAAGGGCGCCATTAGGAATTTCGCCTCATCAGCGACTCTTAAAAATGCAGCGAAAACTCCACGAACTTCCGTGCTTCTCCGTTTCATTGTAGAACAGCCACGCTCTTGGATAAGCGCTTGGCCGAGCGCTCTTGCAAGGCAATTTTCATGGCGGGCTCCAACGCCAGGAATTCCTCTGTCCGGGTCTGCAGTAAGAAAATGCCGAGTGCAGCAAGCGATTCCGAGAACGAAGAGACGGCCAAGACCGTCCAAAGAGAAGGCGACGCGGCGAATGCGCGGAGCGGCGACTTCAGCCGCCGTTCGGTGATGATCGGGGGAGCGCTCGTCGGCGGATCGGCCTATGCTGAACGGCTGCCCGGCGTCGCGACGGCCGCTGCGCGCGAACAAGGTCGAACGATCGACGCAATCGCGCTTCGCAACAAGATCAAAGGCGAAATTGCGACGCCTGACGACGCCGATTTCAATCGGCTGGCGTTCGACGGGCTATGGAATCAACTGCACGCGAGCGATCGATTGCCGCAGATCATCGTAAGGGTTCAAGACGAGCAAGATGTTTGCGAAGCGGTTCGATTCGCACGCCGCAACGGATTGAAGGTCGTCGTGCGCGGCGGCGGTCACAATTGGTGCTGCCCGTCGCTGCGGCGCGGTGGACTGCTGATCGACCTCGGAAGTCTCGACAAGATCATTTCCATCGACGCAGGGTCGCGTCGCGCGACGCTGCAACCCATCATCAGCAACCGGGAACTGCAGAGGCGATTGAATGCGGTCGGCCTGTCCTACCCGAGCGGTCACTGTCCGCAGGTGAAGCTGAGCGGCTATCTCTTGAGCGGCGGCATGGCTTGGAATCAGGGCGTTTGGGGACCCGGCGTCGCCGGCGTCGAAGCCGTCGACGTGGTGACGGCCGAAGGCGATCTGATCACGGCGAGCAAAAATCAGAACGCCGATTATTTCTGGGCCGCGCGCGGCGCAGGCTATGGCTTCTTCGGCGTCGCCGTGCGCTACCATCTGAAGCTCTATCCATTGCCGAAGCATATCGCCGCCAGCTCCTATTTCTACAGCCTCGACAAGGTCGGAGGCGTCGCCGACTGGCTCGCAAACATCGCCGGCAAGTTGCCGGCGAATGTCGAACTCAGCCTGTTTCTCCTCACCGCGCCGTCGGAACTCGCCGATCGATGCAAGGCGCAATCCGGCAAAGTGTCGTTGATGACGGCGACCGTGTTCGCCGATTCGCAAGAGGAGGCCAGAAACGCGACAAGTCTTCTGGAGCAATGCCCGATCATCGGGGAATGCCTGTCGAAGACGGTGAACGAGCATGTCGATTTTGATCGTCTCTTTGACATGTCCGGCGCGATGTGGCCGGAGAACCGCCGCAATCAGGTCGAGGCGATGTTCTCGAATTCAAATCCGAAGGGGCTGTTCGAGGCGCTCAAGGCGCATTTCATGAATGCGCCTTCGCCCGAGTCGCTCGTGCTCTATGCATTCTCCACCGGACAGAACGCGACCGCGCCGGCTGACGCGGCTTTTGCGATGAGAGCGCCTTTGTATGGCGGGCTTTGGACGATTTGGAGGAACGCCCGCGACGACGACACGAACCTGAACTGGCACAAAAAATATCTGGAAATTTTGAAGCCCTTTGCCGCCAATTACTACATCGGCGAGACTGACTCAGTCTCCTATCCCGATCATGTGAGACGCGCCTTCGCGACTCGCGCAGACTTTCAGCGCATCGAAGAGCTGCGCAAGAAGCACGATCCGACCGGCGTGTTCTACAATTATTTCGACGGGCTGCGGTAAGGCGACCTCGCCGCTCTCGTCAGAGCACGATCATGGTCGGCGCCTCAAATCAGCGCGATCGCCGAGACCAATCGACCGTAATCCGGCTCGCGACGATGAACGCTGCGGCGGTAGCTGAAGCAGCGCGCTTCATCCGCATAGGTGTCGACGCCGAGGTCCTCGAATGACGCGACGTCGAGCGCCTCGACTCGCCACGCAATGAAGCCCGGCAGATCGAAGGCCGCATGGCCGTCGCGCGCCGTTGGCGTAAAGAAGCGCGCGAAGGACTTATCCGCGTCGCGAAACCGCGCGACGAATTCCGGACCGACTTCATAGCTCGTCGCGCCGATCGCCGGACCGAGCGCGACATGGATATCGGCGCGGCGCGCGCCATGCGTTTCCATTTCCACAACGGTCGCTTCGATCACGCCGCCGAGCGCGCCTTTCCAGCCGGCGTGACAGGCGCCGACGACGCCCGCTTTGACGTCGGCGAAGAGCAGCATGCCGCAGTCGGCGCCGGTGACGCCGAGCGCGAGCGAGACCTCCGTCGTGACGATGCCGTCGCATCGCGGCCGCGCATCGGCGCGCCATGGCTGGCGCACGGCGCGCGCGTCTGCGGAATGGATCTGAAACGGCACCAGCAGGCGCTCGGCTTGGACGCCAAGACGCGCCGCCATACGGGCGCGATTTTCGGCGACCGACTGCGGCGCGTCGCGCGAGCCGACGCCGCCGTTGAGCGACGCGTAGACGCCGTCGGAGACGCCGCCCTCGCGGGTGAAAAAGGCGTGGCGCAGGCCGGGCAGGTGGAGGTTTCGCGCGGTAAGCGCAAGCGTTTCGAGCGTCATTGCGCCAATGTTACACGAAAAATCCCGGCAGGTCGGGCATATCCGGATGGGTCACCGCCATCACTTTGAACAGTCGGCCCATCTGATGACGCGCGTCGTCAACGCCGGTTAGACGTTCGAAGGCGTCGAAAATCGCTTGCGCCTGCTCGGGCGTCGCTTTTTTCGACAGAGTCTCGGCGCGGCGTTCGATGCCGAGTTGCAAGAGAAAATCCGCTTGCAGCACGGGGCCCATCACTTTGGCGCCGCGCGCGCGCGCGGCGCGCGCCAGTGCGGCGAAATCGACGTGAGCGGTCAGGTCCGTTTCTCCCGGCGCCGCCAGCGGATCGACATAGGCGTGGCGCGACACCGCCTGCAGACTGTCGCCAAGCGTGGTCTGCTCATAGCCGTAGTCGATGAGCAAGAGCGCGCCGCCTTCAGTGACGAGCCGCGTCGCGATGTCGCCCATGAGATTTTGAGCGACGGCGCTGACTTCAATGATCGATCCTTCTCGCGCCGGAACGTTGAGCGTCGTCTCGATCTGCTCGGACACTCGAAAGGCCAGGCCGCCTTCGGCGTCGAGCCCGACGAGCTGTTCGCGCCAGCCGCCGGGGCTCTTCACGTAATGCCTGACCGGAAGCGCGTCGAAAAACTCATTGGCGATGATGAAGGCAGGCCCGGGGGGCATCTCGGCAAAATCCAGGTGCCATTGCGCGGACTTTGCGGCTCGGGCCAGGGTCTGGCGTTGCGCTTCGCGCAGAACCGGACTGGTTTCGACGAGATGCACGGTGACGGCGGAAAAAAAATTGGGCGCGATCGGCGTGACGCGCAGCACGTCGGACATCAGCGTGCCGCGGCCAGGTCCAAGCTCCACAAGCCGCGCCTGAGACGGGCCGCCCGCCGCGCGCCAGGCTTCGGTGATCCAGACGCCGAGCAATTCGCCGAACATCTGGCTGATTTCCGGCGCGGTGATGAAATCCCCGGCCGCGCCAAAAGGATCGCGCGTCATGTAATAGCCATAACGCGGATGGGTCAGGCTGAGCGACATGTAGCGCTCGAGCGTAATGGGACCGTCGTGAGCGATCATCTCGACGATCTCTCTCTTCAAGGCGCTCATGCGGTCGCGCTCCTCGGCCGCAGCGCGAACATGATCGCGGCGGCGCCAAATAAAACAAGCGGCGCAGAGAGCAGCATGCCCATGGTCAAACCATTGGGCAGCGCTTCCTGCACCGGATCCGGTTCGCGAAAGAATTCGCAGAAAATGCGCGCGAGCCCGTAGCCGACGCCGAAAATTCCGGTGACGAGGCCGGGCTGTTTGAGCGCGCCGCGGCGTGCTGCAAACCATAAGAGAAGGCCGAGCGCGACGCCTTCGAGTCCCGCCTCATAAAGCTGGCTGGGATGGCGCGCAACGTCGCCCGCGCCGGGAAAGACCATCGCCCAGGGAACGTCGGTCTCACGGCCCCACATCTCCGGCTTGATGAAATTGGCGAGGCGGCCGAAGAAAATGCCGATCGGCGCAACCGCCGCGCAAATGTCGCTGACGGTCAGCAGCGGCAGACCGCTGCGGCGGGCATAGAGAAACATGCCGATCATCGCGCCGATAAGGCCGCCGTGAAACGCCATGCCGCCCTTCCATGTCTGAAAAATTTCCAGCGGATGCGCGAAATAGAAGGCCGGATCGTAGATCAGCACGTGGCCAAGGCGCCCGCCGACAATCACGCCGAAGGCGACAAGAACGAGAAGATCGTCGAGCGACTCGCGGCTTGGCCGCGGCTGGTCGCGCCTCCAGAGCGAATCGTTGGCGACCAGCGCGCGCAGGCCGAGCCAGCCGAAGAGGAAGCCGCCGATATAGGCGAGCGCATACCAGCGCAGCGGCAAGGGCCCGATGTTGACGGCGACAGGATCGATCACTGGAAAGGGAAGCACAAAAATCGGCATTCATTGAGGTCCGGCCGGGCGGGCGTTTGGAACGGCGCGCCCCGCCTGTCTTTTACCCGCCGACCTTGCGGATGTCATGTCCGCCCAAAAAGTGAAAGCGCCGCGCGCCGCGCATGTCAGCAGCGGACCCCTCATCCTTCGAGGCGCGGCTTCGATCTCGGGCCTGCCCGAAACGCGAGTTTTGCGACGCCGACTGTAATCACGCCGCCATCTTCTGCGGCATGAACCGCCCGTAGAAGGTTTCGCCCTTCGCCGCCATGTCGCGCAGCAATTGCGGAGGTTCGAAACGCGGGCCGTATGTCGCGGAGAGCTTGTCGCAGAGCGCGACAAAGGCTTTCGCCCCCATGCCGTCGATATAGGAGAGGACGCCACCGGTGAAAGGCGCGAAGCCGAAGCCGAGAATTGAGCCGACATCGGCCTCACGCGGATCGGTGACGACGCCCTCCGCCATGGCGCGCGCCGCCTCGACAGCCTGGGTGACGAGAAAGCGCTGCTTCATTTCGGCGACGTCGAGCGTATCGGGATCGAGTTGCCTCTGGGCCAGCGCCGAGAGGCCGGGCCACAGGCTTTTCGTTCCATTGGCGTGGTAGTCGTAAAAGCCCTTGCCGTTCTTGCGGCCGAAGCGGCCGTTTTCTTCAACCATGAAGCACAACACGCGCTCCTGCGCGGGATCGACCGAGCCTTCACCGAGGTCCTTCTTGGTCGCCTGAAGGATTCTCCACCCGAGATCGAGCGCGACTTCGTCATTGAGCGACAGCGGTCCGACCGGCATGCCGGCCATGCGGGCGACATTTTCGATCATCGCCGGCGGCACGCCGTCGACCAGCATGATCTGCCCTTCGCGAACAAAATTGAGCACGCAGCGATTGGCGAAGAATCCGCGCGAGTCGTTGACGACGATCGGCGTCTTCTTGATGATGCGGACGAAGTCGAGCGCCGTCGACAGCGCGCGATCGCTGGTTTTTTTGCCGAGAATCACTTCGACGAGCAGCATCTTCTCGACGGGCGAGAAAAAATGGATGCCGATGAAGTTCTCGGGCTTCTGCGTGGTTTCCGCGAGCGATGTGATCGGCAGCGTCGATGTGTTCGAGGCGAAGATCACGTCGGCGCCAGTGACCTCCTGCGCCCGCTTGGTTACGTCCGCCTTGACGGCGCGGTCTTCGAACACGGCTTCCAGCACGAGATCGCAGCCCTTGAGCGCGGCGTAATCAGCGGTCGCGACGACGCGCGCCATCAGCGAATCCTTGTCGGCGGCGGTCGCGCGGCCCTTGCTGACGGAACTTGAAATAAGCTTGTCGATCGTCGCCACGCCCTTGTCGGCGCTCTCCTGATCGCGATCGACAAGAACGACGTCGAGGCCGTTCAGCGCGCTGATGTAGCCGACGCCCGCGCCCATGAAGCCAGCGCCGATAATGCCGATCTTCTTGAGATTGGTCGGGCCGACGTCCTTTGGCCGATGCGCGCCCTTGTCCAATTCGTTCTTTGAGAGAAACAGCGAGCGGATCATCGCCGCCGCCTCCTTCGAGCGCAGGATATGAGCGAACCAGCGCGACTCGACGGTCAGCGCCTGGTCCATCGGCAATTGCAGCCCTTCATAGACGGCGTGCAGTATGGCCTTTGCGGCGGGATAGTTATCGTAGGTCTCGCGACGATAGATGGCGTTGGCGGCAGGCCAGATCATCATGCCGGTCGGCGAGAACACCCTGCCGGAAGGATTCTTGAACTCCTTGGCGTCCCACGGCGCCTGCGCCTTGCCCCCGTTAACGATAAAGGCGCGAGCGCGATCGACGATCTCGGCCTTCGGCGCGATTTCATGTACGAGCTTGGCGCCGAGCGCGGCTCTCGGCTTGACCTGATCGCCCCTGAACAGAAATTGCAGCGCGTCGCCGGTCTGCATGATGCGCGACACGCGCTGTGTGCCGCCTGCGCCCGGAAAGAGTCCGACCTTGATTTCCGGCAGGCCGACTTTGGTCTTCTCGTCGTCGGACATGACGCGATAGTGGCAGGCGAGCGCAAGTTCGAAGGCGCCGCCAAGACAGACGCCGTGAATGGCGACGGCGAAAGGTTTCCCGCAGGTCTCGAGCTTTCGATAAAGCAGCGACAGCCGGCGCGAGAAGTCGAAGAACTGCTTGTTCGCCGCGTCTTCGCCCTGCTCCTTCAGCGCCTTGGCGTATTGCGCCGCGCCATGCTGCAGCATGGAAAGATCGGCGCCGCCGGAAAAGGCGCTCTTGCCCGAGGCGATCACGCAGCCTTTGACGTCGGGCGCGGCGACGACCGTATCGATGATCTGCTCCAGCTCGTCCATCACTTGCGGCGTGATGACGTTCATCGAGCGCTCGGGCATGTCCCAGGTCGCAAGCGCGACGCCGTCGGCGCCGGTCTCGAAGCGGAAATTGACGAGATTCATTGTTTCGCTCCCGAAGAACTCTGGCCATCTCTTTCGAACCTCGTCCTTCGAGACGCCCGCTGCGCGGGCTCCTCAGGATGAGGTTCAAAACTTTCCTCACCCTGAGGAGCGAGCGAAGCTCGCGTCTCGAAGGGCGAAGAAACGTTGAACCGTCACACCAGCTCGACGATCGTCGCCGTGCCCATGCCGGCGCCGATGCAGAGCGTCACCAGCGCGGTGCTCTTTCCCGTGCGCTCCAATTCATCGATCGCGATTCCCATCAGCATGGCGCCGGTCGCGCCGAGCGGATGGCCCATGGCGATCGCCCCGCCATTGACGTTGATCTTGGCGGGATCGAGATCGAATGCCTGCATATAGCGCAGCACCACGGCGGCGAAGGCCTCGTTGACTTCAAAAAGATCGATGTCGGCGATCGACATGCCGGCGCGTTCGAGCACTTTCTTCGTCACGTCGACAGGGCCGGTCAGCATCAGCGCCGGCTCGGAGCCGATATTGGCGTAGGCGCGGATTTTCACGCGGGGCTTCAGCCCATGTTTCTCGCCCGCTTCCTTCGAGCCGACGAGCACCGCCGCCGCGCCGTCGACAATGCCCGACGAATTGCCGGCATGGTGCACGTAATTCAATTTCTCGATTTCGGGATGCGCCTGAATCGCCACGGCGTCGAAGCCGCCTTGCTCCGCATAAAAGGCGAAGGACGGCTTCAATGCCGCGAGCGCCTGCATATCGGTCGCGGGCCGCATATGTTCATCGCGGTCGAGCAGCGTGATCCCGTTCACGTCCTTCACCGGCACGATCGAATGTTTGAAGCGGCCTTCTTCCCAGGCCTTCCCCGCGCGCTGTTGCGACTGCACAGCGTAGGCGTCGACGTCGTCGCGCGAGAAGCCGTATTTCGTCGCGATGAGATCGGCGGAGACGCCCTGCGGCATGAAGTAGGAAGGAATGGCAATCGTCGGATCGACGGGCCAGGCGCCGCCGGACGCGCCGATGCCGACCCGGCTCATGCTTTCGACGCCGCCGCCGATCGCAAGATCGTGCTGGCCGGACATGATCTCGCCGGCGGCGAAATTCACCGAGTCCAAGCCGGAGGCGCAGAAGCGATTGATCTGCACGCCGGGGACTTTGTAGGAATAGCCCGATGAAATCGCCGCGGCGCGAGCGATGTCGCCGCCCGCTTCCCCGACCGGATCGACGCAGCCGAGGATCACGTCGTCGATCTCGGGCCCCTCCAGCCTGTTGCGCTCCCGGATCGCCTGGAGGGCCGTGACGGCGAGGCCAAGCGAAGAGACCTCATGCAGGGAGCCGTCCGGCTTGCCGCGACCGCGCGGGGTGCGAACGGCGTCGTAGATAAAAGCGTCGGCCATGAAGAGTTCCTCTTCTCTAATCTTTCCAGCGCGTCCCTCTCCCGCTTGCGGGAGAGGGCGGCCCGGCGTAGCCGGGTCGGGTGAGGGCCCTCATCCGTCACGCCTCCGGCGCGACACCTTCTCCCGCGAGCGGGAGAAGGAGGGCGCCCATCAAAACATCTCCTCGGGCAGCGACATCATCGTGTCGGCGCCGGTCGAAATGCGGGTCAGGCGCAGGCGCGTTTCGGGCAGCATGCGCTCCATGTAGAAGCGCGCCGTGAGAAGCTTGGCGTCCATGCGCGCCGCCTCATGCGGCTCTCTCGATTTTCTTGCCATCGCCGCCTGGGCGATTTTCACCCAGATCACGCCAAGCGCGACGCGGCCGAAGAGATGCATATAGTCATAGGAAGCGGCGCCGGCGTTGTCGGGCTTGGCCATGGCGTTCTGCATGAGCCACATCGTCGCCTTCTGCAAATCGTCGAGCGCCGCTCGCACCGGCGTGGCGTAGAACTTCATCGCGTCGTCGGACGCGAGCGGATTCAAGAACTCCGTCGTGTCCTTGAAATAGGCCATGATCGCCCGGCCGCCGTCGCGCGGCAGCTTGCGTCCGACGAGGTCGAGCGCCTGAATGCCGTTGGCGCCCTCATAGATCATGCTGATGCGCGAATCGCGCACGAACTGCTCCATGCCCCATTCGCGAATATAGCCGTGGCCGCCAAAGACCTGCTGGGCTTTCACGGTGTTCTCGAATCCCAAGTCGGTGAGCACGCCCTTGAGCACGGGCGTCAGCAGGCCAAGCCGGTCCTCCGCCGCCTGCCGTGAGGCGGCGTCATCCGAACGATGCACGATGTCGCTGTCGAGCGCGGCGGAAAGCGCAAAGCCGCGCGCCGCCTCGTTGAACGCCTTCATCTCGAACAGCATCCGCCGCACGTCCGGATGCACGATGATCGGGTCGGCAGGCTTGCCGGGATCTTTCGGACCGGAGAGCGCGCGGCCCTGCAGACGCTCCTTGGCGTATTGCGCCGCGTTCTGATAGGCGACCTCGGAGAGCGCGAGGCCTTGCATGGCGACGCCGAGCCGCGCCTCGTTCATCATCACGAACATGGCGTTCAGTCCGCGATTGGCCTCGCCGACGAGAAAGCCCTGCGCGCCGTCGTAATTCATCACGCAGGTCGAGTTGCCATGGATGCCCATCTTCTCTTCGATGGAGCCGCAGGAGACGCCGTTACGCGGGCCAAGTGCGCCGTCGCCGTTGGCGAGAAACTTCGGCACGACGAAGAGCGATATGCCCTTGACGCCAGCTGGCGCGCCTTCGATGCGCGCGAGCACCAGATGCACGATGTTCTCGGTCAGATCATGCTCGCCGGCGGAGATGAAGATTTTCTGTCCGGTGATCGAATAGGAGCCGTCCGCGCGCGGCGTCGCCTTGGTCGTCAGCAGTCCGAGATCGGTGCCGCATTGCGGCTCGGTCAGATTCATCGTGCCTGACCAGCGGCCCTCGGCCATCTTCGGCACATAGAGCTTTTTTTGCTCGTCATTGCCATGGCGCAGCAGAGCGGCGAGCGCGCCTTGGGTCAGACCCGGATACATGGCGAAGGACATATTCGCGGAGGAGGCGAATTCATTCATCGCCATCGAGAGCGTGTAGGGCAGGCCCTGGCCGCCATATTCCTCGGGCACCGCGAGGCTGATCCAGCCTCCTTGAGCGAAAGCGTCATGCGCTTCCTTGAAACCCGGCGGGGTGGAGACCGAGGCGTCGTCGTGACGCACGCAACCCTTTGCGTCTCCGGACTGATTGAGCGGCGCAAGCGCCTCCTCGCAAAGCTTTCCCGCCTCGAAGAGGATTTGCGACAATACGTCCGGGGTAACGTCCGCGAAGCCTGGCAGATTGCCGAAACGCTGAAAATTCAAGACGTCGTTTAACAGGAAGAGGGTGTCGTCAACAGGCGCCTTGTAGCTCGGCATCAACGCCTCCTTGCAGGCCGGCGCTTGCGGACTAAGCCGCCGCGCCGCGATTCGCTCGGGCTGCGTCATAGGTAGAGAGGCGCCGCCTTGCGCGCAAGCGAGCCGCTTTGCGACGATCGCGAACACGACGCCGTGTTTAGAGCCGTTTCTTAACGGCTTCTTTACTTCAATCGACAGAAAGTCATCCCGTCGGCCCGCCCGCGCCGACAGTATCGCGCGATTCGCGTGTCCGCGTCGGTTCCACAGCGCTTTTCGTCCCAATTTCCACGAGTCGGTCCCGCCGGACAGTCACATGAGCAAGGCGCATTTCCCCAACGAGGGTCGTCCCGACTCCAAGCCGCGCGAAGGTAAGCGCGAACCCGCTCCTCAGCATGAAGGCCCGGGCGAACAGAACGGCGATGACGACCCGATCTGGCGATCGATAGCGGCGCTTTCCAAGAGCCGCATTGAAGGCCAGTTCGGCGAGCAACCTTCCGCGAACGCTCGGCCGATCCGCAACGCGCTGGCGGAACTTGAATCGCGGCTTGCGCGGCTGTCGGGCGAAGATCGCGGCGCAGGTTTCGAGAAGCCGTTGGGCGGCCTCGAACGGCATCTTGCCGACATTGTGCGACGCTTAGACGAAGATGTCGCAGGGCGACGCGAGGCGAAGGCGGGGTCGTTGACGGGCGATTTCGCGCCCGGCGGCTTCGAGCGTGAGTCTGGGTCGCGCTTCGAGGATTTGCAGCGCTCGATCGGCGCGGTCACGCGAAGTTTGGACAGTTTTCGCGAGCACGCCGCCGAGCGCGGCGACCAGCAGCTCGTGATGATGCGGCAGATCGAAAACATTCGACGCGAAATCCGCGATATGACGCAAACGCTCGAAGAGCTTGCGCCGCGCGCGTCGGTCCTCGCCATCGGAACGGCGATCGACGATCTCCGCCAGTGCATCGAGTCGCAACGCGAGCGGGGCGTGCCCGAGGAGACGCTTGCGCCCGCCGAAGCGATCATCGCCGAACTGCGCCCTCTGATCGAAGATCTGGATCCAACACCGATCGTGCGCAATCTGCGCGCCGATGTCGAAACGATCGGCATCAGGCTGGAGAAACTGCAGACGGGGAACGCCGAGAATGCTTCGGCGGTGCGCGACGTCGCGCGCGAAACTCATGACATCAAGGAACAGTTGATCGCGCTCATGGCGCGGCCGCTGCCGCTTGAGAAGATCGAAACGCGCATCATTGACGTCACGCAACGAGTCGACGCTTTAACGCTGTCGCGCGACGCATCCGGGTCGGATTTCGGCGGAGCGCTGAAGGCGATCCGCTCGATCGTCAGCGCGGAAACGGCAAAGGGGTTCGGGAGCTTCAACAGCCGGCTCGATCGCCTTGCACAAAAGCTGGACGCCGTTGTCGAACAGTCGGCGGCGGCGCGGTTCGACGAACTCGGCGAACGGATCGATGAACTCGGCGAGACGCTGACGCGGCGCATCGATCGCGGCGCGGCGAATATGGCGCCGCTCGAAGGGCTTCTCGCATCGCTCGCGAAAAAGATCGATTCCGCGTTGGACGGCGGTGGTCGCGACTCGGCGTTCGAGGAGATTGGTCGCAGGTTCGACCTTCTCGAGTCCCGCCTTGCGGAAAGCGCGCCAACGGAATTGCTCGCGCGCATTGAAGCAATGATCGCCGAACCAAACCGCGCGCAGGATTTAGCCAACCTCGCGAAACGTATCGATCAGCTTAGCCAAGCGATCGCAGCGCGGAAGGAAACCGCCGTGGGCGCCGGCGACTTCGCACATGTCGCCGCGTTTGAGGATTTGCTGCGCGGTCTCGACAGGAAAATCGATGCGGCGTTCGCTTCCGACGCGCGGAATCTCGATCTGCAGGCGATCGAGCGTCAGCTCGCGCAGCTGTCTTTCAAGATGGACCGCTTCGACGATCCATGCTTCGCGCCAAGGATTGGCGGGCAAAATGCCGCGCTGGACGAAATCGCCGAACGGCTGGACCGGATGCAGGCCGGATTTGCGCAACGGATCGACGACGACGCCCGCGCCGAGAAGCGAGAGAGTGAGTTGGCGGCTCTCATCGAGTCGCTCGCCGACCGGATGACTCAGTCGGCGGGTGCCGTTGTTGGCGCCGAAGCGCTGAAGGCGCTCGAAACTCAGATCGGAGCCTTGGCGCGGCGGCTGGAACAGATCGATGCGGGCGCAAATGGTCAGCGCACGAATGAGGCGTTGTCGGCGGTCCATCAAACTCTCGAACGCGTCGTCAGCCGTCTCGCCATGTTCGACGAGGAACTCGGCGACATTCGCGGCGTCGCGCCAAAAGTCGCGCCGCGCCCGGCCGAGGAGCCTGGGGACGACATTCGCGGCGAGGCTCTTGGCGAGCGCGACGGCCGAGGCGCCGGAGGCCAGGACCTCGCGCCGGTCGATCCGCTGGAATTCCTGCTTCCGGTCGAGCACAGCGCCGCCGAGCGGCGCGAGCCTCTGCTTGCGCCGCCTGGACTGGGATCGGATCAAGCCGGGCGCGGCGCTTCGGTGCAGTCGGCGTTCATCGCCGCCGCCCGCCGCGCCGCGCGGCCTCCGGCCGAGGCAGACGCCGAACCACCGGAAACGGCGCGCCCCGCCGAAGGGGCTGAGAATCAGCAACAGGCGCGAGGCGGGGCTGTGGTCAAGCTCAGCGCCGCCATTCAGGATCGCAAGCGGCCGCTGCTGTTGGGCCTTGCCGCGGTCATGCTGATAATCGGCGCCTACCACGTCGCGCGCATGGAGGGACAGGGCGGACTGACCTTCGCGCCGTCGACCAAGCAGCAAGAGGCGAAGGCGCCCGCCAAGGCGGTTCGGCCCGCGTCGTCGCCAGAAAAGACGCTTGTCTTGAACAGCGCCCCGCGGCCGACAATGGCCGGGCGCTCGGCCGCGCCGGAACCGGCTGGCGGCCTTGGGCGCGCCGACACAGCGCCATCGGCGTCGCCCGAACCGACGGTCGCTGCGCAGCGCAATATTGATCCGACTCCCACCGGAACGATCGAAACGGCGTCGCCGTCGCCAGGCGACGCTTTGGCGGCGATCAAGCGCCGCGCCCTGGAGGGCGATCCGGGCGCCCAATATGACCTGGGCGCGCGCCTCGCCGAAGGCCGCGGCGCCCCGCGCGACGCCAAGGCGGCTGCGCATTGGTTCGAAATGGCCGCGGAGGCCGGGTTGGCGCCGGCGCAGTTTCGGCTCGGCTCCATGTACGAAAAGGGCGTGGGCGTCGACCGCGATTACGCGCGCGCCCGACAATTGTACGAGCGCGCCGCCGAAGCCGGCAATGCGCGCGCCATGCATAATTATGCCGTGCTGCTTGCCGAAGGCGGCGAAGGCAAGCCTGATTACGCCGCCGCGGCGGAGTGGTTCCGCCGCGCGGCCGAATATGGCGTCCGCGATAGCCAATTCAATCTCGCCATCCTCTATGCGCGCGGTCTCGGCGTCAGCCGCAACCTGCAGCAATCCTATGCCTGGTTTTGCGCCGCCGCGGAGCAGGGCGACGATGACGCGGCGAGAAAACGCGACGAAATCGGCGCGCGCCTCGATTCGAAGGAGCTCGCCGCAGCCAAGGCGCTCGCCGCAGCGTTCCGCGTCAAAACGCCGGCGCCCGAGGCGAATGACGCGCCGGCGCTCAGGCCGACCGGCGGCGAAGGCGCACGCGAGCTGACGCCTGCCAAGCCCACGACCAAACCGCCGTCCGGCAAGCCTCGGGTCTCCTAGCCGGAAAGCTTCGCTTCAGGGGCCATTAACGGTTCGTCTACGGGATCGCGCCTATTCTCCGAAGCGAGCGAGCCTGCCGGCGCCGCGCGCGCGGATTTTAGGCTCGTCCGTAATGGGAGAGTGTGATGCGCAGAACTATCGCGACGGTTTCAGCGGCCCTGGCTCTTGGCGCCGCAGCGCTGGCGCCGGCTGCGCCGGCGCGCGCCGATTCCGCCGGCCCCGCCATCGCGGCGGGCATTGGCGGCTTTGCGCTTGGGGCGATCGCCGGCGGGGCGCTCGGGAATTCCGCGCCGCCCGTGGTCTACGCGCCGGGGCCCGTCTATGTCGCGCCGCCGCCCGCCTGCTGGGTCGAGCGCCGTCCGGTGTTCGACGAATTTGGCGTGGTGGTCGGCTCTCAGCCGCGGCGCATTTGCCAGTGACGTGGCGCCGCACAATTGATGCGGCTCATGAAAAAGCCGCCTCTTTCGGCTAGGTTTGGCGGCATGAAGGCGAATCATCTTCTCGGGGCGCTCGCCGCGCTATTCTTTGCGGCCGCGCCGGCGCGCGCGGAATGGTCGTCCTGCCTCGCCGGGCTTCGCGGCGCGGCTGCCAGCGCCGGCGTCAGTCAGCAGACCATCGCCTCGGCGACGAATGGGCTCGCCCCCAACGACGCCGTCAGCTTCATGGACAAGCAGCCCGAGTTCACGACGCCGGTCTGGGACTATGTCGCCGGGCTCGTCGACGAGGAGCGCGTCGAGGAAGGGCGCGCGATGCTGCGCCAGCATGCGCGCCCGCTGCACGCCGCGGAAAGCCGCTATGGCGTCGACGCGCCGACCATCGTTGCGGTGTGGGGAGTCGAGTCCGACTTCGGCAAGAGCTTCGGCAAGCGTCCCGTGATCCAGAGCCTCGCGACGCTCGCCTGCGAGGCGCCGCGCCGCAATGACTATTGGCGCAAGGAATTCATCGCCGCGCTCAAAATCCTCGACCACGGCGATATCGCGCCGGAGGAGTTCTACGGCTCCTGGGCGGGCGCCTTCGGCCACACGCAATTCATGCCGTCGACCTTTCTTGGCATGGCGGTGGATCTCGACGGCGACGGCAGGCGCAATATCGCCAGCTCGGCGGCCGACTCGCTCGGCTCGACGGCGAATTATCTGCACAAGAGCGGCTGGCGTTCCGGCATGCCCTGGGGCTTCGAGGTGCGTCTGCCGGAAGGCTATTCCGGACCTTCCGGACGCAAGGGCCGCCAGTCGATGGGCTTCTGGCAGTCGCGCGGCGTGACGCGGCTCGACGGCTCCGGATTGGGCGAAGGGTCAGCGGCGCTGCTGCTGCCGGCCGGGCGCAACGGACCGGCGTTTCTCGTCACCAAGAATTTCGATGCGGTCTACGCCTATAATGCGGCCGAATCCTACGCGCTGGCGATCTGCGTTCTTTCCGACATGCTGCGCGGCCGGCCGGGCATCCAGACGCCATGGCCGACAGACGATCCAGGATTGTCGCGCGCCGAGCGCCGCGAACTGCAGGCGCTGCTGACCCGCAACGGATACGACGTCGGCGATTCCGATGGCGTGATCGGCACGAAAACCAAAGAGGCGATCGCCGACTTTCAGGCGCGCGCCGGCCTGCAGCGCAATGGCCGCGCTAGCCTAAAGGTTCTCAACGCCCTGCGCCGACGGTAGCCAGGGCGGCTTTTCCACTTTGAAATCCGGCTCGGCTTCCGATTCGCCGACCACCTTGAGATCGTCGGCGATCCAGGCCTTCGCCAGCTCCCAGACGACGGCAAGCACCACCGGTCCGGCGCACAGGACGATCGCGCCGGCGGCCGCCGGCGGCAATGATGCAGTTTGACTTCATGGGTTTGAGCTTTGCCGGCTCTTCGGCGCGGGCGGCTGGCCGAAAAGGTGGGATATTTGTCCTTGCGACGACATGAATGGCGCTGGAAGATCGCGGCATGGAAAAGCATTGCGCTGAAATTCCTTGCAGGCAGACCGTCCATTTCCGTCGGGTCGGGTTTTTGGTCTACCCGGACTGCCAGAGCCTTGACCTCACCGGACCGTTCGAAACGTTCCATTGGGCCGACCTCATGTTGAGCGTGCTCAGAAGGCCGCCAACCTACCGATCTCTTGTGATCGCGAAGGCCGTGGGGCCAATCCGCACGATGTCCGGATTAGAGATCGTCGCCTCGCACAGCTACGAAGAGATGGTCGAGAGACTGGACACTCTTGTAGTGGTGGGCGGGACTGGTTGTGAAGCTGCCGCCAATGAATCCGCGATGGTTGATTGGGTGCGGTCGATCGCGCCAAGAACACGGCGAATCGTTTCGATTTGCACCGGCGCCTTCGTTCTCGCGGCGGCGGGCCTCCTAGATCGAAGACGCGCGACGACGCACTGGACGTATGCCGATCATCTCGCGAAGGCGTATCCGTCGATCGAAGTTGATGCGAGCCGTATTTTTATCCGCGATGGGAATGTCTACACATCAGGAGGAATTACAGCCGGTATCGACCTTGCCCTAACTCTGGTGGAGGAGGATCTGGGTAGGGAATTGATGCTCGGCGTAGCGCGCGCGCTGCTCGTGTTTCCGAGGCGACCGGGCGGGCAATCCCAGTTCAGGGGCCATACGAGCATCGTCGAGAAGCCTTTGCGAGCGGACGTCAGCGAACTTCAGACATGGATGTTGGCTCATCCAGAGGCTGATCTGAGCGTCCCCGCGCTGGCTGATCGAATGGCGATGAGCGAGCGAAGTTTCTCGCGCCTGTTCCGGAACGAGACCGGACAGACGCCGGCCGAATTCGCCGAACGCGCGCGCGCGGACGCGGCGCGCGCCAAGCTTGAGCACATGAATTCATCGATCGAGACGATTGCAACGGAATGCGGTTTTGGAAACGCCGAACGCATGCGACGCACTTTTCAACGTCTTTTCGACGCTAGTCCAGCCGATTATCGAGCGCGCTTCCGATCGACGCTAGACGCCTGATTCAGCGGTTCGCGCTGAATCGACGCAAACAGCTTCTTTCAACCTGAACCAACCAGAACATGGGACGGACCCGTGCGCATACTTTTTTTGACCTCTGCTCATAACAGCCTCAGCCAAAGGCTCTTGGTTGAACTGACCGATCGCGGTCATGACATTCGGGTCAGGGTCGTTGCGAACAGCGAGGACATGATCGAAGCCGCCGCCCATGAAGCGCCGGATCTGATTGTCGCGCCTATGTTGAAGATCGCGATTCCGACTGAGGTTTACGCCCGCACAAGATGTCTGATTGTGCATCCGGGCGTCAAAGGCGATCGAGGACCGTCGTCGCTCGATTGGGCCATTACTAACCACGAGAGGGCATGGGGCGTCACCATCCTGGAGGCCGCCGAGGATTTCGACGCGGGGCCCATTTGGGCTTCTCCGGAATTCGCTCTCGATTCAGATCCGTCGAGCAAGAGCAGTCTCTATCGCGGCCCAGTCACTGAAGCTGCTCTCCGCGGCGTGCTTGAAGCGATCGCGCGGATCGAGACGGGCGAAGTTCAGTCCGGAGGCTGGCGGCCGGAGCCTTTCTCCGAGGCCATGTCCTACGCACGAGGACGCCTTCGCCCGCCGATGAAGCAGGTGGACCGCTCTATTGATTGGGAAAAGGACTCGGCGGCGTCCATTATCAGGAAAGTGCGCGCCGCAGACAGCGCGCCGGGCGTCCTGAGCACGTTGCTCGGCGTCGACTGCTTCCTTTATGGCGCCCATGAAGAGGATCGCTTCAAAGGCTCCCCTGGTCATATCCTCGCGCGGCGCGATGGCGCGATCTGCATCGGCGTCGTCGATGGCGCTGTTTGGATTTCCCATCTTAAGGCCAAGAGCGATCAGGCGCACACGGATATTTGCCGCCTGGCTCAGATGGGCGTTGGCTGCGACCGATGCGCGGAAGAGTTCTGCGTCGCCTCCGGAATCAAGTTGCCTGCAACTCAGGTGTTGGGTCCGCTCCTTCGCGATGCACCCGAAAAGCCGCTGCCTATCGATGCGCCGGACGATCATCGGACTTTCAGGGAAATCGTCTATCGCGAAGACGACAAAGTCGGCTATCTCTCGTTTGACTTCTACAATGGCGCGATGAGCACGGCGCAATGCAAGCGTTTGCGCGACGCCTTCCTTTACGCCCGCTCGCGCCCCACCAGAGTCATCGTGCTGCTCGGCGGACGCGATTTCTGGTCGAACGGCATCCATTTGAACGTGATCGAAGCGAGCGCTAACCCCGCTGACGAGTCATGGCGAAACATAAACGCCATGGACGATCTGGTGCATGAAGTCATTAACACCATGTCGCAATTTGTGATCGCGGGAATGCGTGGCAACGCCGGCGCCGGCGGAGCGATTCTTGCTTTGGCGGCGGATCAGATTTTTGCTCGCCCCAACGTTGTTCTTAACCCTCACTACCGCAGCATGGGTGAACTCTTCGGTTCCGAATACTGGACATATTTGCTTCCAAAGCGCGTGGGACAGGCGAAAGCGCTCGAACTCACCCAATCCTGCCAGCCGCTCGGCGCAAAAACCGCGCGAGAGATCGGCTTTCTCGACGATGTCTTTGGAGAAGATGTCGAGACGTTTGAAAATGAACTAAGGTTGCGCGCGATGGAACTGGCGCATGGCCCCCAATATCGGTCGAGCATTCTACAAAAACTCGAGCGCCGAATAGACGCCGAACTCACCAAGCCTCTGGCAAATTATCGCGCCGAAGAGCTCGATCGGATGCGGGTAAATTTCTTTGGACCAGATCGCGCTTACCATGAGGCCCGTCGACGCTTTGTCTTCAAAGGCAACCCGCCGACGCGCCTTGCCGCCGAACCGGCTTCGCTCATTCGCCGCAGCCATACGTCGAAGATCTCTCGCGAACCCCAAGTGGCGGCAAGGGAGGGCGCACATCAAGCGAGCGCCCGCCATCCGTTCGAACTCCAGTCCGCTCGACCATTGGAGGAAGATCGCAGTTCGCTGAACATGGCCCAAGCATGGGTGAACCTGTTGCAGGTCACGATCCGACGCCTGTTCGCAACGGCGCCATGATGGCTCCATGAATATCTCGCGGTTTTGGGCGTCGAGCGGCGTAGGTCTTCGGCGTCCGCGTGCGCCATTCGACCCCTGATCGCCACCCGCAAGCTCGCGCGCCGGCCTGCAGCGCAACGGCCGCGCCAGCCTAAAGGTTCTTAACGCCCTGCGCGGACGGTAGCCCGGGCGGCTTTTCCACTTTGAAATCCGGCTCGGCTTCCGATTCGTTGACCACCTTCAGGTCGTCGGCGATCCAGGCTTTCGCCAGCTCCCAGACGACGGCAAGCACCACCGGTCCTGCGAACAGGCCGGCGATTCCATGCGCCAGAACGCCGCCGATCACGCCGACGAAAATCACCGGGATCGGCGTCGACAGCCCATGTGCGAAGATGAAGGGCTTCAGCACATTGTCCATGTAGTTGACGCTGAGCATGCAGACCGTCAGCGCCAGGGCGGGACCCGGCGTGAGGGTCGTCCAGGCCCAGAAAATGACGGGCGCCACGACGAGCAGCGGTCCGATCTGGATGATGCCGAGCACCAGAATGGCGATCGTCAGCAGGCTCGCGCCGGGCACGTCGGCGAGATACATGCCGATTCCGCCGATCGCCGCCTGCATCAGCGAGAGGCCCATGACGCCGCGGGAAACGGCGTTGATCGTGGCGCCGGCGAGATCGACGAATTTCTCGCCGCTCGACGGATCGATGCGCCGCGACAGCGCGCGGGTCCCCGCGAGCAATTGCGGCGCGGCGGCGAGAATGAAGCCCATAAGCAGGACGGAGACCAGGAATTTGAGCGTGCCCGCGCCCGCGCTCTTCGCCATGTCGAGCAAAAATTCACCGGCGGGCTTCAACTGCGGAAGCACCTGCGTGAACGCGCTGCGCAGATTGGTCGAGGCTAAGAGCCAGAAGGAATAGAGCTGCTCGCCGATGAACGGCCAATCCTTGATCGACGCCGGCGGCGGCGGAATCGCGATGTCGCCATTGTCGAACCCGGCCACCACCGCCTTGATGGGATCGATCGCGCCGACCGCCATCCATGTGACCGGTCCGATGATCAGCACGAGACCGGCGATCGTCATCAATACTGCGGCTGTTATCGGCCGACCGCCCAACAATTCGGCCACCACCCGGTAAATCGGATAGAGCGCCACGGCGAGCACGACGCTCCAGAGAATGATCGCCGCGAACGGCAGGATGATGATGAAGGTCCAGTAGATCAACGCGCCGATCGCGAACAGGCGGATCGCTAATTCAATGACCAGCGTGTTGAAGCGGCGGTCGGAGCCGTTAAGGCCGTTTGGCAGATCGATCACTGGCGCGCTCTTGTCATTCGGCGACTTTTGCATCGCAATAGAATGAAGACATGGCGGGCGTCTGACCAGCGAATTCGTTTCGCGTCAACGGGGCGGTTCGGCGGGCCGCCTCCCGCCAAACGCCAGCCGGAGCCGCCCTGCGCCTTCACCCGCGCCTAATAGTCGCCGCTGCCGACCAGCGGATGGATGCCGCCGAGTCCCTTGGACTCAGAGCTCTGCCGACTGCGTTTGCCGCTTTTGGTCCCCGGGTCCGACTTTGACGCCGAAACCGATTTCGCGTTGCTCTTTGACGAGGCGGCGGATGCGGCCGGCGCAGCGACCGCGCAGATGAGAATGACAGCGATCAAGTAACGCATACGGTTAATCCCCAAGCTGGAAGGTCCGTAGACCGCGCAACAATGCTTACATAATTCGCCCCGGTTATGAAGCGAGACCGGCGCCGCCTGGCCGGCACGCTTCGACAAGCTTTGCGCATTCTGCGATACACTGCCCCCTCCACTGTGAATGATTCGAGCCGCATGACCATCCGCCTGCACCAGGGCGATCTCCCCGAGGGGATCGGCGCTGGCCCCATTGTCGCGATCGACACCGAAACTCTGGGCCTTAATCCCTATCGCGACCGGCTGTGCCTGGCCCAGCTTTCTTTCGGCGATGGGAACGCCGAGCTTGTTCAGTTCGCGCGCGGTCAGACGCGCGCGCCCAATCTCGAGCGCCTGCTGGCCGATCCGGCGGTTCTAAAGCTCTTCCACTTCGCCAGGTTTGACATCGGCGTCCTGGCCAAGACCTTCGGCTTCGTTCCGGCGCCAGTCTATTGCACCAAAATCGCCTCAAAGCTCGCCCGCACCTATACGGACCGGCACGGCCTCAAGGATCTCGTGCGCGAGATTTTGGGCGTCGAGATATCGAAGCAGCAGCAGTCGTCCGACTGGGGCGCGCCCATTCTTTCCGACGCGCAGCAGGCCTATGCGGCCTCGGACGTTCTCTATCTGCATCAGCTCAAGGACAGGCTTGACGCGATGCTGGCCCGCGAGGGACGGGCCGAATTGGCCCAGGCCTGTTTCGATTTTCTGCCCGCCCGCGCCCGGCTCGACCTCGCCGGCTGGCCCGACACGGATATTTTCGCCCACGAATAAGACTTTGGCTTCGCCTCGAATTCGCCACCTGCATGCCGCACGATTTCAGCATGACTGACGTTTTCCCGGCGCCCAGCGCCCGCGATCGCCTCGGCGCGCTTGTCTTGCCGCGCCAGAACGCCTTTCCGGAGGCGCTGCGCCATACCTCGCGGGTTACGCGGCTTCGGCGCTGGTTCCTTTGGGGGGCTGGCGGCGTCGTCGGAATCGTCGGCCTCGGCCTGCTGATCAGCTCGCTGCGCTTTCTGCCGGCCGACCTGAGCCTGGCGCGGGTCGCGCTGAAGGGCTCCCGCATCGTCATCGAAAGCCCCAAACTCGTCGGCTATCGCAAGGACGGGCGCCCCTATGAGGTGCGCGCCGTCGTCGGCGTTCAGGATCTTGCAAAGCCGGACGTCTTCGAGCTCGATCAACTCGAAGTTCGGGTCGAAAACACCAAGGACAATTCCATCGTCATGTCGGCGGAAAAGGGAGTCTACAACAGGAAGGCCGATCGCGCCGACATGACCGGCGGCGTCAATATCCGAGACGACAAGAATTTCGATATGCGGCTCGAGTCGGCGGTGATGGATTTGAAGGCCAGCACGATGACGTCCGACAAGCCCGTGCTCTTGAAGATCGATGGCGGCGAGGTCACGGCGCAGTCGGTCGAATTTTCTCAAAAAGAGCGGCGCGCGAGTTTCGCGGGCGGCGTCCATTCGGTGCTATACGGTGAGGGCGAGGCGCCTTCGCAAACTTCCGGCGCCGCGACCAAGGACTAAATGCGCCGCCGCACCCTCGTTCTTCTCCTTGCTGCGCTCGTCGCCGCGACGCCGGCAAGCGCCGCGGGCCGCTCGGGCGGCATCCTGCCGGGCGCCTCAGCCAAGGATCCGCTCAATATCGACGCCGGCAAGCTCGATTATTTCGAGAAGGAGCAGAAGCTCATCTATTCCGGCAGCGTGATCGTCACGCAAGGGCCGTCGACATTGAAGGCCGCGCGCCTCATCATTTTTTTGGAAGGAAAGGGCAGCGGCCAGCCCGCGGAGACGACCAATGATCGGGTCAAACACATCGACGTCGAAGGGCCGGTGACGCTCGTTTCGAAAGACCAGATCGGCACTGGCGATCGCGGCAGCTACGACAAATCCGAAAACAAGGTCTATCTCATCGGCAACGTCACGCTCACCCAGGGCGAGAACATCGTGAAGGGCGACCGGCTCGTCTATGACGTCGCGACGGGCATGGCGACCGTTCAGGGCGGCGCGGCGCAAGGCGGCCGCGTGCGCAGCACCTTCATGCCCAAGAACCAATAAGCTTCGTAAGTTACTGAGAGGCTGAGGTCAGAAGCTCGTCGAGCATGTGCTTGCGCTTGGCTTCATAGTAATAGCCGCCGGCGTAGAGCCTGATCGCCCGCGCTTCATTGCCGCCGCTGACCTTGTAGGCATTGGCGAGATGAGGCACCGCGAAGGCCAGATTGGTGTCGGCGTCGAGGAGACCGCTCGCCGGGCCGTCGTAGCCCATGTGTCGGGCCGTGTCGTGACGGATTTGCATCAGCCCCCAATAGGGTCCGTGCCGGGCGTTGGGATTGTAATTGCTCTCGCGGCGGATCGAGCGGTGAATGAGCGATTCCGGAATGTCGTAGATGCGGGCGTAATGGGCGATCCGGGCGTGGAGCGCGTCCTGGCCGGCGAGCGCCTTGGGCGGGGCGGCCTCGTCATAGGCGGCGGGGGCCGAAGCGACGGGAGATTCCTGCGGCGCGCAGCCCGCGAGCGACAGAGCGCCGAAAGCGGCAAGGGTGGCGGCCCGGCGGAGTAAGCGCATCCCAAATTCCCCTCGTTGACCGCCCACGGCCCAGCCGGGAAATGCGCCATGCCCAGATGGCGAAATCGTGGCGGCTATGCTTGCCGGCGTTGATTTCTGGGGGAGGTCAACTAGCTGCCTGCCTATCCCTTGGCGCGAGGCGGCGATGGCACAGAAACAGTCGAAGCGCCGCTCGTCGGCAAAAAGCTCAAAGACCGCAACCAACTACTGGTCGGGCGACGTCACGCGCCACAGCAACGCGCTCGACCTCGATGCGGGCGTCTTCACATGGGACGATCCTGCGAAGATCGCCCGCTCCCTGAAAAGGTCGGCGGGGGCGAGCGACCGGCGCAAAGCGGACCCGTTTCGTTCCGCCATGTCCATGCTGACTTTCTACATCAACAGAGCTGGCAAGGATCTGTCCGAGGAGCGCCGGAAGGTGCTCGGGCAGGCGAAAGACGAACTGCGGAAAGCGTTCGGGCGGACGCCAAATTGAGCGACGAGATTGACGCCAGAACTTGACCGCCAAACAGCGCGCGGCTTTACGGCGGGCCGGAGATAGAATTATTTCAGCTTCTCACCGCGTGAACTTCTTATACTTCAGACGGTGCGGAATAACGCTGTCGACTCCAAGGCGCCGCTTCTTGTCCTCTTCGTAATCGGCGAAATTGCCCTCGAACCATTCGACGTGGCTGTCGCCCTCATAGGCGAGAATATGCGTCGCGATGCGGTCGAGGAAGAAGCGGTCATGCGAAATGATGACCGCGCAGCCGGCGAAATCGACCAGAGCATCTTCGAGCGCGCGCAGCGTATCGACGTCGAGGTCGTTGGTCGGCTCATCGAGCAGCAGCACATTGGCGCCGCTTTTCAGCATTTTGGCGAGATGCACGCGGTTGCGTTCGCCGCCTGAGAGCTGGCCGACCTTCTTTTGCTGATCGGCGCCCTTGAAGTTGAAGGCCGAGCAATAGGCGCGGCTGTTGATCTCGCGTTTGCCGAGATAGATCACCTCATTGCCGTCCGAGATTTCCTCCCAGACGGTCTTGTTGGCGTGCAGCGCGTCGCGCGATTGGTCGACATAGCCGAGCTGCACGCTGTCGCCGATCTCGATCGTCCCGTTGTCGGGCTTCTCTTGTCCGGTGATCATGCGAAACAGCGTCGTCTTGCCGGCGCCGTTCGGCCCGATCACCCCGACGATGCCGCCGGGCGGCAATTTGAAGGAGAGGTCGTCGATCAAGAGCGTGTCGCCATAGCCTTTCGACAGATGGTTGAACTCGATGACATTGTCGCCGAGCCGTTCGGCCACCGGAATGACGATCTGCGCGGTCGTCGGCGCCTTGTCGTTCTGTTTGGCGACAAGCTCCTCGTAACGCTGGATACGCGCCTTGCTCTTCGCCTGCCGCGCCTTTGGCGACGCCGCGATCCACTCGCTTTCCGCTTCGAGCGCGCGCTGGCGCGCCTTGTCCTCGCTCGATTCCTGCGAGAGGCGCTTCTGCTTCTGCTTCAGCCAGCTGGTGTAATTGCCCTCATAGGGAATGCCGCGGCCGCGATCGAGCTCCAATATCCAGCCGGTGACATTGTCGAGAAAATAGCGGTCGTGGGTGACGATCAGGATGGCGCCGGGATATTGGCGCAGATGTCCTTCGAGCCAATTGACGGTTTCGGCGTCGAGATGATTGGTCGGTTCGTCGAGCAGCAGCAGTTCGGGCTGCTCCAGCAGCAGCTTGCAGAGCGCGACGCGACGCCGCTCGCCGCCGGAAAGCTTGGTCACGTCGGCGTCGTCGGGCGGGCAGCCGAGCGCGTCCATGGCCTGATCGACCTGGCTGTCCAGGTCCCACAGTCCCTTGGCCTCGATCTCGTCCTGGAGCTTCGTCATCTCGTCGGCGGTCTCGTCCGAATAATTCATGGCGAGATCGTTGTAGCGGTCGAGAATGGCCTTCTTGTCGGCGACGCCGAGCATGACGTTGCCGCGCACGTCGAGGGTCGGGTCGAGGTGCGGCTCCTGGGGCAGATAGCCGACGCGGGCGCCCTCGGCGACGAAGCCTTCGCCGGTATATTCCTTGTCGATGCCGGCCATGACGCGCAGCAGAGTCGACTTGCCGGCGCCATTGACGCCGAGCACGCCGATCTTGGCGTCGGGATAAAAGGAAAGATTGATATTCTCCAAGACCTTCTTGCCGCCCGGGTAGGTCTTGGTGAGGCCCTGCATGTGATAGATGAACTGGCGCGCCATATCGCCTCGCAATGGATGAGATTGGCGCTGTGTTTAGAGCATTTTCGCGCTTGGAGGGAAGCCGTCGGGTCGAGAGGACGAAAAAATCCCCCCGGCCGGCCGCCGGGGGGATTGATTCTACGGGCAGGCTGGGCGCTCAGCTGCGCATAAAGCTCAGAACCGTGGCGCTCAGGGTGCTGCCCGTCAGCACAAGCGTCGCGCCGAGCGCGAGCAGCGCGACGAGAATCAGGGTGAGATCGGCGGTATTGCCGGCGAGCGCCAGGATGCCGAGCACAATCGCGGCCAATCCGGCGAGCGCCTGAATGCCGGCGGAGCCCGACGCCATTTCGCTGGCGAGCATCTCCGCGCCAATGTGTTGCGACTGCGCGACGCTCGTCGGCTCCATTGCCATGGAGGCGCGGCGAAGCACATAGAGGCGCCATACTGCGTTGCTGCTCAGAAGCAGCGCGGTGCCAAAGGCGATCACGGCGACCGGCGTGAGGACTGGCGCGGCGATCCCCAGAAGCGACAGTACGCCGAGCACGATTCCGCCCGCGCCGACGAGAAAGACGAGCGCAAGGCTATTGCCGCCCATCTGCTCAGGGGTAGCAGTCCGAGCGCCGTCGGGAAATACGACTTGCGCATAGTCCGATAGCATCGCTCCGCCCTGGATCAAGAGCGCGACGCCGAAGACGATCGTCGCAATTGCGATCATCATTGCCGGCGAAATTCCGACTAAACCGCAAATCACAAGGACGATGGTGGCGACGCCCCCTATGGCGTCGATGAGGCCGCCATAAGCGACCGCGTTGTCATGGGATGCGATATCTCGGGTAATGGACATGTGGGACACTCCAGCCGCTCGCCCCCCGGTGCGCTAGCTAGCGGCGTTCATGCAGCGGGCAAGCCTAACATTTCCGGGTCAAATTGCCTTTTGACGCCGACGCGCTCTACAAGCGGAAACGAGGCAATCGGACGGGCGCAGCGCTATGAATGTTCTTCTGATCGGATCAGGCGGCCGGGAAAATGCGATTGCTCTCGCGCTGAAAAGAAGCCCGCTGCTGAAGCGGCTTTACATCGCGCCCGGCAATCCGGGAACGGCGCGGATTGGCGAAAACGTCGATCTCGACGTCGCCGACCACACCGCCGTCATCGACTTTTGTCGGGAGGCGGCAATTGCGCTCGTCGTCATGGGCCCCGAGCAGCCGCTGATCGGCGGTCTCGTCGATGCGCTGGAGAAGCATGGCGTGCTTGCTTTCGGCCCGACGCAGGCGGCGGCTCAGCTTGAAGGCTCCAAGGGGTTCACAAAGGATTTGTGTCGCGACAGCGGCATTCCGACCGCGCGCTACGCGCGTTTCGGCGCGCTCGAGCCGGCGCTGCAGTATCTGCGCGAGAATGGCGCGCCGATTGTCGTCAAGGCCGACGGACTCGCCGCCGGCAAGGGCGTCGTCGTCGCCCAGACGCTCGAGGAAGCGGAGCAGGCCGTGCAGGCGATGTTTGCCGGCGACTTTGGCCTGTCAGGCGCCGAAGTGGTCATCGAAGAATGTCTTGAGGGCGAAGAGGCGTCGTTCTTTGCAATCTGCGACGGCGTCCGCGCGCTGCCTTTCGCCACGGCGCAGGATCATAAGCGGGTCGGCGACGGCGATACAGGGCCCAATACCGGCGGCATGGGCGCCTATTCGCCGGCCACCGTCGTGACGCCCGCGATCGAGGCTCGGGTGATGTCCGAGATTATCGAACCGACCATGCGCGCGATGCGCGAAACGGGCGCGCCGTTCAAGGGCGTGCTCTACGCGGGACTGATGCTCACCAAGGAGGGGCCGAAGCTCATCGAATATAACTGCCGCTTCGGCGATCCCGAGGCGCAAGCCGTTCTGCCGCGCCTTGAAGGCGATCTTCTCGAGCTGATGCTTGCTTCGACGCGAGGCGCATTGCCGCAGGCGCGGCCGCGGTTCTCGCCGCTTGCGGCGCTGACAGTGGTGTTGGCGGCGCAAAACTATCCGGGAACGCCGATCACCGGTTCCGAAATCCGCAATCTGAAAAGCGCCGAAGCCGTCGAGGGCGTCACGATCACCCACGCCGGCACGCGCGAGGAAGGCGGCCGGCTCCTCGCCGCCGGCGGGCGTGTGCTCAATATCACCGCGCTTGGCGAAAGCGTCGCCGAGGCGCAGGCGCGCGCTTACGCTGCAGTCGATCTCATCGACTGGCCCGGCGGCTTTTGCCGACGTGACATCGGCTGGCGGGAAGTCGCGCGGGAGAGGAAGTCCCGCTAAACGCCGTCGGGTCTGTCGCGCGCCCAATCCGTGACTGGCTAGATCACATAGATCTTGTCCGGCAGTTCGTCGCCGTTCGCGCCCGGCGGGGCGTGCTGCGCCAAGAGGCGCGCGCATTCCTCGATCGCCGCGACAAAACCGTCCGCCACTCGCTCGTGCCGAATTTCTTCCAGCAGCAAATCCAGCGCGCCGCGCCATTCGTCATTGGCGATTTTTGCGGCGATCGCGTCGTCGGCGACGATGCGCGCATAGCGCTCGGCGCAGGAGACAAAGATTAGCACGCCGGTGCGTCCCTTGGTGGCGGCGACGCCGCGCGAGAAGAATTGCTCGATCGCCTCGCGCGCAGCGCGGGCGCGCTTGACCGCGCGCGGCGTCAGGAAAAAACGCACGGGTCCCCATGAGACGAACAGCGTCGCGACGACGAAGATCACGATCTGCGCTGAAAAAATTTCGCGAGTCGACAGATCGGTGAACAGGAGCATCGGCCAGGGCGACGCCAGCGCCGCGAAGGCGCCCCAGAGCGGCGGCACGTAGGCGTAATCGGACGAACGGCGCGCCAGCACGCAGACGATCTCGCCCGACGTTGTGTCTTCGGCGCTGCGGATGGTTTGCGCGATGCGCTCGACGTCTTGCGCGGACAGCTGCAT
>NZ_JAKFWS010000050.1 GCF_021731785.1 Methylocystis sp. | reverse complement strand
GGGGAGGCGGCGGCTGTGGGTTTCGCCGTCGACGTGATCGCGCGCGCATTCTCGCCGGACCCGGCGCCTTTTTGAGCCGATCGTGCGCGCTGCTGCGCGGATTTGTTCGCCGCGCCGCCTTCCGGACCTGCGCCGGGCGCCAGGCGCCCTTGTTCCGCATCCGGGTAGCGCTCATGGCCAAGATCGCGGCCGGCGGGGCCGGGACCGACCGGCCCGGGGCCGCCGGCTGCGGGAGGCGCATAAGGATCGCCGCCGGGCGGCCCGTAATTTCCGCCGTAGCGCGGCCCCCGGTCATTCATCGGCGGCGGTCCGAGCCGAACCGCGCGCAGGATGCGCCCCTCGTAGGGATCAATTATGAAGCGCATCGCGCCGTCATGGCCATTGACGCCGGTCGCGACGATCTGATCGCCCCGACGACCAAGCGGCCCGGCCAATTGATAGCCCGTGCGCCCGAGGATGGCGGCGACGGCGCGACGGGATGCGAAGGCCGGGGGGCCTTCTTCGGGGATTGGGCGGCGGAAGCTATTCGCGAAGGGATGGAAGAAAAATTGGGCGAAGGCGTGCTGCGGAACCGCCGTGCTCGCGGCCAAAGCCAAGGCGAACGGCAGGCCCACTTTCCAATCCAATGACCGCATTGATTCTTCCCTGTTCGTGCGTCTCGACCGCGCCGAGAGGCTCCGACAACATTGCGGCGAGCATTGGACCGCGGAAGGCGCCCAAAGCTCATGCGATTGCTTGTCACTTCGGCCCAAATCTGGCAGTAAGTTACCCCCGCAAATATGTCAGCGATGCTGACCTTAAAGCGGGGCTCGCCTTTGGAAACCGTTGTTTCATCTAAGGGGTCGGCGCTCGACAGAACGCCGGCGCCAACGAGGAACGAGAGGGCTTGCAGGGGTGGCGCGTCCCTTGCCTCGCGCGGAACGGCGCGACGAGGACGCGAGGATTCGCAATCGCCATTGCGGAACCTGCGTTTACGGCGAAGCGCATGACTCGGGCAGTGACGATTTCGGTCACGCCTGCGACAATTTTATGGTTCGATGACCGGGAGGGAGCGGCGCACGAAGAGGCGCGCGGTCCCGTCGAGGAGACGCCGAGATGACGAAAGCCGCCGAGCATGTCGCTGAAGCCGGAGCGCAGCCGCTCGGCCGCGATCCCGCTCTCCCGCCGGCGCAGGGACTATACGACCCCGCCAAGGAGCACGACTCCTGCGGCGTCGGCTTCGTCGCGAATATGCGCAACGAAAAGTCGCACGCGATTGTCGAAATGGGGTTGCGCATCCTGCTCAATCTCGACCATCGCGGCGCCGTCGGCGCCGATCCCAAGCTCGGCGACGGCTGCGGCATCCTCGTGCAAATCCCGCATGAATTCTTCAAGGCGGAATGCGCAAAGCTCGGCATCGAGCTTCCCTCCGCCGGCGACTATGCGATCGGCCAGTTTTTTCTGCCGCGCGATCCGGACACGCGCGCGCGGGCGCGCGGCATCATCGAAAAGTCGGTTGAAGCAGAAGGCCTCGTCGTCCTGGGCTGGCGCGATCTTCCGGTCAATTCGAGCGATCTCGGCGAGGCGGTGAAGGCCGTTGAGCCGCACCATGCGCAAATCTTCATCGGTCGGGGCTCCAACGTCGCCGACGCCGACGTTTTCGAACGGCGCATTTATCTTGCGCGCAAGGCGGCCTCGAACGAAATCTATACGCTCGGCAATGGCGGGCGCGAGTTCTATGCGGTGTCGGTTTCCTCGCGCACCATCGTCTACAAGGGCATGGTGCTCGTCTCGCAGCTCGGAGAATATTTCCTCGATCTCAAGGACGCGCGTTTCGTCTCGTCGCTGGCGCTGGTGCATCAGCGTTTCGCGACCAACACTTTTCCGTCCTGGCGGCTCGCGCATCCTTACCGCTTCGTCGCGCACAACGGCGAGATCAACACGCTGCGCGGCAATCTCAACTGGATGGCGGCGCGACAAGCGTCGGTCTCTTCGCCGCTCTTCGGCGACGGGATCAGCAAGCTGTGGCCGATCTCCTATGAGGGCCAGTCCGACACCGCCTGTTTCGACAATGCGCTCGAATTCCTGGTGCGCGGCGGCTATTCGCTCGCGCATGCGGTGATGATGCTGATTCCCGAGGCCTGGGCCGGCAATCCGTTGATGGACGCCGACCGCAAGGCGTTCTACGAGCATCACGCCGCGCTCATGGAGCCATGGGACGGTCCCGCCGCCATGGCCTTCACCGATGGCATGCAGATCGGCGCGACGCTCGACCGCAACGGCCTGCGGCCGGCGCGCTATCTCGTCACCGACGACGGTCTTGTCGTCATGGCGTCAGAAATGGGCGTGTTGCCGATTCCTGAAGAGAAGATCGTCGCCAAATGGCGCCTCCAGCCCGGCAAAATGCTGCTTGTCGATCTCGAGCAGGGGCGCATCATCTCCGACGATGAAATCAAGAAGGATCTGTCGAACTCTCACCCCTACAAGGAGTGGCTGGCGCGCACGCAAATTCAGCTTGAGGATTTGAAGCCCGTCGATACGCGTCCCGCGCGCTGGGACGTGTCGATGCTCGATCGCCAGCAGGCCTTCGGCTACACGCAGGAGGACCTCGACCTGCTGCTGTTCCCCATGGCCGTCACAGGCCAGGAGGCGGTCGGCTCGATGGGCACGGACACGCCAGTGTCGGCGCTCTCCGATAAGGAAAAGCTGCTCTACACCTATTTCAAGCAGAACTTCGCGCAGGTCACCAATCCGCCGATCGATCCGATCCGCGAAGAGCTGGTGATGAGCCTCGTGTCCTTCATCGGTCCGCGGCCCAACATCCTCGACCACGAAGGCTCGGCGAATAAGAAGCGCCTTGAAGTGCGCCAACCGATCCTGACGAGCGAAGACCTCGAAAAAATCCGCTGGATCGGCACCATCGAGGACAGTTTCGACACCAAGACGATTGACGTCACCTACGACGCCGCGAAAGGCGCCGAGGGCATGCACGCCGCGATCAAGCGGCTGTGTCAACGCGCCGAGGAGGCGGTCAGCGGCCGCTACAACATCATCATCCTCTCCGATCGCATGGTCGGGCCTGATCGCATCCCGATCCCGGCGCTGCTCGCGACCGCCGCCGTGCACCATCATCTGATCCGCAGAGGACTGCGGACGTCCGTCGGCCTCGTCGTCGAAACCGGCGAGGCGCGCGAGGTGCACCATTTCTGCTGTCTTGCGGGCTACGGCGCCGAAGCGATCAATCCTTACCTTGCGTTTGAGACGCTTATCGCTTCGGCGGCGGAGTTTCCCTCAGACGTCGATGGTCCGACGGCCGTCAAGCGCTTCATCAAGGCGATCGACAAGGGACTTCTCAAGGTGATGTCCAAGATGGGCATCTCCACCTATCAGTCCTATTGCGGCGCGCAGATCTTTGACGCCGTCGGTCTTGCGCAAAGCTTCGTCGACGAATTCTTCACCGGGACGACGACGCGCATTGAAGGCGTCGGCCTTGATGAAATTGCGCGCGAGACCGTGCGCCGCCATCGTCTCGCCTTCAGCGACGCGCCCGTCTACAAGGAGGCGCTCGACGTCGGCGGCGATTACGCCTTCCGCATCAGAGGCGAAGCGCACAGCTGGACGCCGCAGACCGTGTCGCTCCTGCAGCATGCGGTGCGCGGCAATGCGCATGACAAATATCGCGCCTTCGCCAAGCTCCTCAATGAACAGGACGAAAGGCTTCTCAATCTTCGCGGCCTCTTCCGGATAAAGGACGCCGAAGAGGACGGCCGCAAGCCAGTTCCGCTCGATGAGGTCGAGCCGGCAAGCGAAATCGTCAAGCGCTTCTCGACCGGCGCCATGTCGTTTGGTTCGATCTCGCGCGAGGCGCATACGACGCTCGCCATCGCCATGAATCGCATCGGCGGCAAGTCGAACACCGGCGAGGGCGGCGAAGAGTCGGACCGATTCAAGCCGCTGCCGAACGGCGACTCGATGCGCAGCGCCATCAAGCAGGTCGCCTCGGGGCGGTTCGGCGTGACGACCGAATATCTCGTCAACGCCGACATGATCCAGATCAAGATGGCGCAGGGCGCGAAGCCCGGCGAAGGCGGACAATTGCCGGGTGACAAGGTCGACGCGGTCATCGCTAAAGTGCGTCACTCGACGCCCGGCGTCGGGCTGATCTCGCCGCCGCCGCACCACGACATTTATTCGATCGAGGATTTGGCGCAGCTGATCTTCGATCTCAAGAACGCCAATCCGCGCGCCGCCGTGTCGGTGAAGCTCGTCTCGGAGGTGGGCGTCGGCACCGTCGCCGCGGGCGTCTCCAAGGGCCGCGCCGATCATGTGACGATCTCCGGCTTTGAGGGCGGCACCGGCGCATCGCCGCTGACGTCTATCAAGCACGCGGGTTCGCCGTGGGAGATCGGTCTCGCCGAAACCCATCAGACGCTGGTGCTGAACAATCTGCGTTCACGCATCGCCGTGCAGGTCGACGGCGGCTTGCGTACCGGCCGCGACGTGGTGATCGGAGCGTTGCTTGGCGCGGATGAATTCGGTTTCGCGACGGCGCCGCTGATTGCGGCGGGCTGCATCATGATGCGCAAGTGTCATCTCAACACTTGCCCTGTCGGCGTGGCGACTCAGGACCCTGTCTTGCGCAAGCGTTTCGTCGGCTTGCCGGAACATGTCATCAATTACTTCTTCTTCGTCGCCCAAGAAGCGCGCGAACTCATGGCCGCCATGGGCTATCGCAGCTTCGCCGAGATGACCGGGCAAATGCAAATGCTCGACAAGGACAAGGCGATCGCGCATTGGAAGGCGCGCGGGCTAGATTTCTCCAAGCTGTTCCTTAAGCCACGAGGAGAAGGCGCTGCAATTCGGCACAGCGCCGCGCAGGATCACGGACTGGATAAGGTCCTCGACAACACGCTCATCGCCCAGGCGCGCGCGGCGCTTGATCGCGGCGCGAAGGTCTCGATCGATACGTCGATCCGTAACGTCGATCGTGCCACGGGCGCGATGCTTTCCGGCGAAGTCGCCCGAATCTATGGCCATGCGGGACTGCCCGAGGACACGATCGACATTCGCGCCACTGGGACGGCGGGCCAGAGCTTTGGCGCGTTTCTCGCGCGCGGCGTGACGTTGCGCCTCGAAGGCGAAGCCAACGATTATGTGGGCAAGGGCCTCTCGGGCGGAAAACTTATCGTCCATCCGTCGCGCGCGGCCAAGCAGATCGACCCGGCGAACTCGATCATTGTCGGCAATACGGTGCTCTATGGCGCGGTCGCCGGCGAATGTTATTTCCGCGGCGTCGCCGGCGAACGCTTCGCCGTGCGCAACTCGGGCGCGATCGCGGTCGTTGAAGGCGTCGGCGATCACGGCTGCGAATATATGACGGGCGGCGTCGTGGTGGTCCTGGGCCAGACTGGCCGAAACTTCGCCGCTGGCATGTCGGGCGGCATCGCCTACGTCCTGGACGAGGAGGATGCTTTCTCGACGCGCTGCAACCTCGCGATGGTCGACCTTGAGCCGGTGCGGGACGAGGAGGCGGTCATGACCGAGACCTATCATCAGTCCGGCGACCTGGAAGGCCATGGCCGCGTCGACGTGATGAGCGACATGACGCGATTCGACGCCGAGCGTCTTCGCCAGCTCATCGCAAATCACCTGCGATATACCGGCTCCACTCGGGCTCGGGAAATTTTGGAAGATTGGCCAAGCTTCATGGTCAAGTTCCGGAAGGTCATGCCGGTCGAATATCGCCGCGCGCTCAACGAGTTGAGCGCGCGGAGGGGGAGGGCGCCACAGCTGAAGGCTGCGGGTGAGTGACTTCGGCGCAGTAATACGAACAGCGGTTGATGCGTTCGACGTGCCATCATACCCGGCAGGCCGAAGGCCTGACCGGGAATTTAGAGCCGATCATCCAGAAGCGCTGAGTTTGCGCTGGGTCTCCGGTCGCGCGCCGCACGCGTTTCGGGAGTGACGCGAGCGGCTCAGACGAAAATCGTATGAGACCGGCAGGACGGCACGCGACCGCCGCCTTGCGTTTGTCGGCAAGGATTGTAAAACAGGAGTTAAGCTAAGTTCGTTTAAACTCGGCGGTTTTCCCTAACGGCGGCTAGGAAGCCTGATGCGAGACGACTTAATAGTTTACAGCATGCCGCGCTGGGCGGCGATGCGCTGGCTTGTCAGCCCGACTCCGGGCGCGCCCGGCGATATCCAGCTGAAGTTGATCGGCGGTCTCTTCGGAACTCTTCCTGTGTTCGCCGCTGGCGTCATCAATACGATCGCAGTGGCGGCCGTGGTCGTTATTCGCCAGCCCTCGCTGCCGTTCATCATTTGGCTCATCCTCGAGGTCGTGATTTGTGGATTGCGACTGGCGCAGTTGCTGATCGCGCGCCGGGCCGCTTCGGAGCGGCGCGAGACACACACCGATCTCTATCTCTCGCTAGGCCTGTTGTGGAGCGCCAGCATCGGCTATGGCGGCTTTGTCAGCCTGACCAGCGGCGACTGGGTCGTCGCCACAGTCGCCTGTTCGTCGGCGACGGCGATGGTCGGCGGCGTCTGCTTCCGGACCTTCGGCGCACCGCGTCTTGCGACCGCGATGATGCTGCTCAGCCTCGGCCCATTTGCGCCGGCGGTCATCATCGCGGGCGAGCCACTGCTTTATGTGGTCTTGCTGCAAGTGCCGCTTTATCTCGCTGCAATGAGCGCCGCAGCCTTCACGCTCAACAAGATGTTGGTGGCGACGATGCGCGGCGAGTGGGAGAACGGACATCGCGCCGAGCACGACGCGCTCACCGGCCTGTCGAATCGCGTCGGACTTGCCGTCGCCGTCGAGGCTAGCCTTAAAAGCGCGCCCCCGCTCGGCGGCGATCTCGCGATCCTTTTTCTCGATCTCGACAACTTCAAGGCGGTCAATGACACCTACGGACACGCCGCAGGAGACAGCCTGCTCAAACTGGTTGCGGAGCGCCTCCGCCATTCCTTGCGCGCCACCGACATAGCTGCGCGGATTGGCGGAGACGAATTCGTCGTTCTCGCCAAAGGGTTGACCAGCGAGCAGGCGGCGGAACTGAGCGACCGCCTGACGAGCGCAATATCGGCGTCCTACGACCTCGGCGACGGCGTGTGCGCGACGATCGGCGTAAGCGTCGGCGTCGCCCTTGTTCCGGAACATGGGTCGGACGCCGAGGCTCTTCTCGCGGTCGCCGACGAAGCGCTTTACGAAGCGAAGGCTCAGCGGCAGGTGAAATTGCTGCATACACTTGTTAGGGAGGATTCGCTTCGCCGCGTTGCTCCCGCAGCTGGCGGTATGAGCCCCAGGACCCAATAGTTTGCGCGGCGGCGGTCGCGGCTTGACGGCGACCCCTCGAACGCGTTTAGAAAACATCCAAGATTGCGGCAGCTCAGGGCGCTTAGGCCAGAAAGCGATTTCGCTTTCGGGCAGAAGACTGCCGCGCCGATGAGAAATGCCGTTGCCTCCGCGGTCGAGGCGCGAAAGGTGCGCGAGAAGATGGGTAAGGTGACCGGGTTTCTGGAGATCGACCGGCATGACCGCAAATACAAGCCGGCGGCCGACCGCATTCGCCACTATCGCGAATTCGTCATTCCGTTGTCAGACGAAACGACGCGCAGCCAAGCGTCGCGCTGCATGGATTGCGGCATTCCGTTTTGTCACAACGGATGCCCGGTCAACAATCAGATTCCCGACTGGAACGACCTCGTCTACCACGGCGAGTGGCGGCGCGCGCTGGTCAATCTGCATTCGACGAACAACTTCCCTGAGTTCACCGGCCGCGTCTGCCCTGCGCCCTGCGAGGCGTCCTGCACGCTGAATCTCCAGGATCAACCGGTCACAATCAAGACCATCGAATGCGCAATCGTCGACCGCGGATTTGAGCAGGGCTGGGTCATTCCCGAACCGCCCAAGCGCAAGACAGGCAAGAAGATCGCAATCGTCGGCTCCGGGCCTGCGGGTCTCGCCGCGGCGCAGCAGCTCGCCCGCGCCGGCCATGACGCGCATGTTTACGAAAAGCATGCAAAGCCCGGCGGGCTGCTGCGATACGGCATTCCCGACTTCAAGATGGAAAAGCATCTCATCGAGCGCCGCGTTCAGCAGATGGAGGCGGAAGGCGTCACGTTTCGCTGCGGCGTTCATGTCGGCGTCGATCTGTCCGCCGACGATCTAGTCGCCGGCCATGACGCGGTGATCCTCGCCGGGGGCGCCGAACAGCCGCGCGACTTGTCGATCCCCGGCCGCGAATTGCGCGGCGTCCACTTCGCGATGGATTTTCTGCCGCAGCAGAACCGTCGAGTCTCGGGCGAGCCGCTCTCGACCAACGAGCCGATCCTCGCCACAGGCAAGCATGTCATCGTCATCGGCGGCGGCGACACCGGTTCCGACTGCATCGGCACATCAGTACGCCAGGGCGCGCTTTCGGTCACTCAGCTCGAAATCATGCCGCGCCCGCCGGAGAAGGAGCACAAGCTGCTGACCTGGCCCGACTGGCCGTTGAAGTTGCGCACCTCCTCTTCCCATGACGAGGGTTCGGCGCGCGAATTTTCGGTGCTGACGCGCGAATTCGAAGGCAAAGACGGCGCGGTGAAGGCGCTGCGCTGCGTGCGCGTCGACGGCAAAATGCAGGAGGAGCCGGGGAGCGACTTCAGGCTCAGGGCCGATCTCGTGCTGCTCGCGATGGGTTTTGTGTCGCCGGTGCGCGAAGGCCTGCTAGAAGGGCTCGGAATCGTTTTCGACTCCCGTGGCAATGTCGCGGCGGACACCCGCGCATACCAAGCGTCTCGCGAGAAAATCTTCGCTTGCGGCGACATGCGGCGCGGACAATCGCTCGTCGTTTGGGCTATTCGCGAAGGTCGCCAGTGCGCCCACTCGGTGGACGAATTCCTCATGGGTGAAACCAATCTGCCAAGGTGAGAGTAATGGTTAGCGAGAAACTGAATCTCTGGTATTGCGACACATTCGTCAGCACCCCCTGGCAGTTCTTCTTCCTTATCCTGCCGCTTTTTGGCGCATTTCTTCATGGGCGCGAGAAATACAAGCTCGCTTGGTCGTTGATCGGCATCTGGGTATTCGTCCAAGTGACCTTCTCGGCGCTCACAAACTTCGTGTTCAATTGCTCGCTCGAATAGGGCGCGCAAAAAAGGCCCCGCGAAACGGGGCCTTTCTCCCGACGTTGGGTTCGCCTACAGCACGACGACCGAAGCGCCTACCTTTACGCGGCTGAACAGATCGGTCACGTCGGCGTTCAGCATGCGGATGCAGCCCGAGGACACCGCTTGACCGATCGTCCAAGGCTCGTTGGAGCCGTGGATGCGGAACATCGTGTCGCGACCGCCCGAGTAGAGATACATCGCGCGCGCGCCCAGCGGATTGTCCTCGCCGCCGGACATGTGGCGGGGCAGATCAGGCCGGCGCTTCAACATTGCCGTCGGAGGCGTCCAGCCGGGCCACGCTTCCTTGCGGCCGATATGCGTCCGGCCTTTCCAGGTGAAGCCCTCGCGGCCGACGCCGACGCCGTAGCGCACGGCCTGTCCGTTCGGCAGCGACAAATAGAGATAGCGATTCTTGGTGTCGACGGTGATGGTGCCCGGACGCTCATTGGTCGGGTCCGGCACGATCTCGCGCGTCGTGGTCGGATATTCGCGAGCAAGCCGTGCGTCTTCCTGGCCGCCATAATAGGCCTGCGGGTCCTGCGAACCGGAATAGGCTTGCGGGTCCTGGGAGGCGTAATATGACCGCGGGTCCTGCCCGCCATCATAGTTCTGCTGACCTCGGCCGTAATCGGCCTGCTGCTCGCGCGCGTCATAATAGGCGGCGGCGTCCTGCGCGCCGTCCGCCTGACCGAACAGCGCCATGAAGGAGCGTTCCTGGGCGTGGGCGGCGGTCGACGAAAGTCCCGCAACGGCGGCGACGGCGGCGACCTTCAAGAAGCGGCGGGCAGCGAACTCACGGTGGGACATAACGGGGGCTCCACAATTTCCCTGTTGTGCAGAGACAATGCAGAACCACCGAAAAGCGTTCCGTGCGCGAACGCACAAATCGTTAGCGCGGCTCAGAAACGGGGTTCGTTGGTGGACGCCAGCTATAGTCGTCAGCGCGATTGTTGCGCGGACTTTGGTCGCCGCCCTCCACGAAAACATGTCGAGCGAGCGCCTGCTCGGGCGCGTCAGCCGCTTTGCCGGCGGTAGTTTTCCTGGCGAGCTCAGTCGCCGTTCCCCCACCAGTCAGCTGTTGACTGGGGCCGACCGCTGGCCGCTCAGGCAACGTCGGGGCCGTCGAAGGGCCGCCGACGGGAGAGCGGAATATGATCGGCTGGCCGTTCGCCGGAGCCGACGCCACCGGTTGCTGGGGCGCAGTCGCGGCCTTCGACGCCTCCGATGGCGACGCGGCCGGAGCGCCGGCGACCGGGGCTTGTTGCTGGCGCCGATAGGCGTCGTAATATTTCTTGATTTCCCCTTCGACGAAATGCGCGACGCTGCGCGCGCCAGCCTCGGTGAAATGCACGCCGTCGGCCGAGCGCAGCTTGACGATCTGGCCGTTGATGTCAGGCCCGAACGCGCTGTATTGCCCGTGTTCGTCGGTCAGCGCATCCCAGAGATCGACGTAGGGCACATCGGCGCGGGCCGCGCGGGCTTTGAAAATTTCGTTGAGCTGCGCCATGTCGGCCGACAGCCGCTCGTTTTTCATGACTGGCAGACCGACCCAAATGACCGGGATGTTCTTTTCCTTGAAGGCCGCGATCACCGCATCGACGCGCGCCGCGTAGATTTCTCGCCAGCGGGGCGACAGCGGCTCATATGATTCTTGACCTTGCTGAATCGCTTGACGGTCGTTGCTGCCGAGCATGACCACGGCGACATCGATCTTTTGCGCGTCGGCGGCGATCTCCTTCGCCGCCTTCGGCCAATCGAAGAAGTCATCGCGCACAAGTCCGCTGCTTTCCCGGCCCTTTCTCAGGATGGCCACGTCGGGGCGATCTGAAAATCCCTCCTTCAGGCCGTCGGCGAGAAGCAGGCCCAGCGTATCGCCCATCGTCAAGACGAAGAACGCGGGCTGGGTGACGGCGGCGCTCTGCGACTGGTCCGGCGTCGCGCCGTCGGTATGTTTCGCCGCGCGGCGCGGATTGTCGGTCTGGCCGTGCCAATAGGTCGGCGCGCGATTTTCTCGGTGCGGCATGATCCGCCGGACCCGCGGCTCGCCGCGATGCCCGGATGACCTATGCGGCGGGCCGCCAAAGAGTCCGCCGAAAAATTCGGTAAAGGGGTCCTGCGCAAAGGACGCGTCGGGCGCCGCAATCGTCATCAATGCGCCAACAAAGAGCGGAATGACGCGGCGCAGGGACTGCACGCTCATAGACATGGAGGGCATTATAGCGCGTCTTGAACGCCTTGACATCCTCGTCGCAATCCTTCGGTTAATTGCGAGGTTCACAACCTTGACTGACTGGCTGACAGCCTTGACGTCCGCCACGGTTTTGGCGTCAATCGTCAGTAATTGGCGGGACTGAGGAGAAGCGAGATGCGGCGCGGCAACCCTGGCTTGGGCGAGGTTTGGACGCGCGCCGCCAGCGCGCTTCTCGCGCTTGGCGCGGCGACAGCGGTCGCCCAGCCCGCGCGTGAAGAAAATCCGCCGGCGGAATACAGGATTTTGCCATACTCAGGGCTCGCGCCCGTTTGCGCCGATCCGATCATCCTTGCCCGAATTGTCTCGGATTTTGCTGCCAGAGAAGCTTGGTATTGGAATTCGCCGCTCGCCATCGTTTTTTTTGAAGGCGTCGGAGAGATGGGCGTCCGCAACAACGGACTAAGTTATATTCCCCGTCGCTATTGTCGCGGTCACGCGCTTTTCAACGATGGCGTCAGTCGCGAGGTCGTTTACAATATTGGAGAGGGCTTGGGCTTTATCGGCGCTGGACCTGGCGTAACATGGTGCGTCGTCGGGCTTGACCGCAATCACGCCTTCAGCCCCAATTGCCGAGCCGCAGGGCCGTAGGCGTCCATATTTGCAGAGTCGTTTGATATGAGAAGAGTTTTCGTTGGTTTCGCGATCGCCTTTCTTATCGCGGCGGCTTCTTCCGCCGGACTGGTTGGCGCAGACGCAAAGGATGGCGACTGCGCGGCGGAGGATTGCGGGAATCGCGGCGCGTCGACGACGAGCGCCGGCGCCCGCGACTTCGACTTTTACATTCTGGCGCTTAGCTGGTCGCCGGGCTTCTGCGAAAGCGTCGAAGGCGCGCGCGACCAATGCGAACCGGGAAGAGGGTTGGGGTTCGTCGTCCATGGACTCTGGCCGCAATTCGAGCGGGGAGCCTCTCCGAACGAATGTCCGGGCGCGCGCTCGCCATCGCGCGTGGCGCTGGAAAAGGCGGCAGGGCTATTTCCCGACGAACGGCTCGCGCGCTATGAGTGGCGAAAACACGGAACCTGCACCGGCAAAAGTCCAAGCGACTATTTTGCCGACGTGGCGCGCGCGAACGCCGCGGTGACCATCCCGCCACTCTTCGTCAAACCCGGACGCGACCAGACAGTTACGCCGATTGACGTGGAGCGCGCATTTTACGAAGCCAATCCGAGGTTGCGGCCAGGCATGATGGCGGTGTCGTGCCGTCGGGGGATCATGGACGGCGTGCGCGTCTGCCTGACCAAGGACCTGCGCGAATTTCGCGCCTGTCCGGAAGTCGCGCAGCGTGGCTGCCACATTCATGAAATCAGCGCGCCCGCGCCGCTCTAGAGCGCGCCGCGAAAAAGTGGAACCCGGTTTTTCGCATAAAGCGCGCTCTAAACTTCTGAGATCGATCACGTTATCTGCGTTTGGGCGAATCCGCCCAAACGCAGCGTGATCGAGCGCATATGAACTATCGCCACGGGTTTCACGCCGGCAATTTCGCCGACGTCTTCAAGCACGCGCTGCTCGTGCGCCTGCTGATTTACCTGAGGCGCAAGGAAACGCCCTTTCGCGTGATCGACACGCACGCAGGAGAGGGCGCCTATGACCTTTTTGCAGATGAAGCGCAACGCACCGGCGAGTGGCTCGGCGGCGTTGGCCGTCTCGCGGATCTCTCCGATGCGAGCGCCGAGGTTCGCGCGCTGCTCGCGCCCTATCTCGATTGTCTGGGGCCGCTTGGCGGAGCGGGGAGGCCCGCGTACTATCCTGGTTCGCCGGCGATCGCACAGAAATTGCTGCGTTCGCAGGACCGCGCGATTTTCTGCGAGTTGAGGCCTGACGCTTTCGCCGCGCTCCGCCGCCGGTTTGCGCGCGACACGCGCATCAGGTCGATTCAAATCGACGGCTATATGGGGCTTGGCGCTTATGCGCCGCCCAAGGAGCGGCGCGGTCTCATTCTGATCGATCCGCCGTTCGAGCGCGAGGACGAGTTCGACGCCGCTTTTGACGCCTTCACGCGAGCCTATGCGAAATGGAGCTCCGGCGTTTATGCGCTATGGCATCCCTCGAAGAGCGATCATGACGTTCGTAGATTTTACGATCGGTTGAGAAGGAGTGGCATACGGCGAATCCTCCGTCTTTCCTTGGGAGTCGGGGGAGACGGACCCGGTTTGCGCATGTGCGGGATGGTCGTCGTCAACCCGCCCTTCGTCTTTGAGCTGGAGGCAAAGACAATGCTGGCGTATATCGCGGAGCGGCTGGCTCAGGGCGAGGGCGCCGGCTACGAGGTTGCATGGCTGGTCGGCGAGTAAAGCCTTTGCCAGTTTGGAGCCGAACCTGGGACGAGCGTTGTTGGTCGCGAATGCGAATGGTAGGAACGGCCGATGCTCATCCTGCGTTATTCGCCCGCCTCGCCCTACGCCAGAAAGATCAGAATCGCTGCCGACCTGCTCGGCCTTGCGGAAAAGATTGAAATCGTCGCCGCCGATGCGGCCGATCCCGCTGACAGCCTGCGTCGTCAAAATCCGCTCGGCAAAATCCCGACTTTGATTTTGGAGGACGGCTCCGCGCTCTACGACAGCCGGGTCATCGCCGAGTATCTCGATCATCTCGCCGGCGGCGGTCGGATGATTCCGGCCGTTCCGTCGGCCCGCTTCACGGCGCTGCGGCTGCAAGCGCTGGGCGACGGCATCAACGACGCCGCTCTGCTGATCCGCTATGAGTCTTTCAGCCGGCCCGAAGGCCTGCGCTACGACGAAGCGATCGCGCTTCAACAGGGCAAGATTGACCGTGCGCTCGGGGCGCTCGACGCCGGTCCTCCGGCCGGCGACGTCGACATCGGCCATATCGCCGTCGCCTGCGCGCTTGGCTATATTGATTTGCGTTTCGCGGGCGCATGGCGCGGCAAGCATCAGTGTCTGGTCGCCTGGCTTGAGAAATTTGCGCGCGACATCCCGGCCTTCGAGGCGACGAAGGCGTGATTGGCGGGCCTTGCGCGAACCCGCTCGGCCTGACGTTGTCTCTCTGTAGAGGCGAAACCGGCGGCTAGGTTTGCTTGCCGGCGATTTCGCTCGGGGGTTTCCACTCTCCGGCGGCCGATGCGCCGCTCGAGGCGGCGAGGATGCGCAGACGCTGGCCGGGCTGGATTTTGTCCGGGTCCGTCAGCAAAGGCCGATTGGCCTCAAAGATCTCCATATATCTGGCGCCCTTGCCGGCCCCATAGTGCGCTTCGGCGATCTTCCAAAGCGTGTCGCCCTCTTTCACGACGTAGAAGGTCTCTGTCGCGGACGACCCTGCGGCCGCGGGCTTCTCTTCGGCTTTAGGGGTCGCCTCGGCCGTTTTCTTGAGCGCGTCTGGGGCAGGCCCCGGTTTGCCTTTTCCGGTCAGAAAATCCAAAAGTCCCATCCTGGAGTCTCCTTCGTAAGCGTCCGGCCCTCTACGCCAGACGCGCCCAATCTATTGTAGCGCTCCGCCCGCAACTCGCGAGTGTAGGCGTCGGCGAAAAGTAGCGCTAGGGCGCGACGTCAGGGATATCGGGGCCGACGAGGAGCAGGATGTGGCGGCGAAGGCGCTCACCGTCTCGCGAAACCGCGCAAAATCCCCTATACCCCTGCCATGACCGCAGCCTCTGCCGCGACCGCGCGGACCGCGCTTTACGCCGGCACTTTCGACCCGCTGACCTTTGGCCATCTCGACGTGATGGCCCAGGGCGGCGCGCTTTTCGACAGGATCGTCGTCGCGATCGGCGTGCACCACGGCAAGGAGCCCTGGCTGTCATTCGAGGAGCGCGTCGCCGTCATTCGCGACGCCTGCGCCGCGCTTGGCGCGTCTTGCGCCTTCGAGGTCGCGGGCTTTGAGGGTCTCGTCGTCGAGGCCGCGCGCCAACATGGTGCCTGCGCGATTTTGCGCGGTTTGCGCGACAGCGTCGATTTCGACTATGAAATGCAGATGGCGGGGATGAACGGGACGCTCGCGCCCGATATTCGCACGGTTTTCCTGCCGGCTTCGCCGGGGCTACGCCACGTTAGCGGAACCTTCGTGCGCCAGATCGCGGCGCTTGGCGGCGACGTGTCGGCCTTCGCGCCGGCCGCCTCCGTCGTTGCGCTCGAACGCGCCGTCAAAAGGCGCGCAAAAACATAGGGAGGCTTCATGAAACTTACGCGCCGTCTGCTTCTTGCCGCTGCGGCCGCCGCCGCGCTCAGCGCCGCGCCGGCCAGGGCGGCCGATGATCACACCCTGTATCTCGACACAAAGGACGGTCGCGTCACCATCAAGCTGCGGCCGGATCTCGCGCCCAAACATGTCGAGCGGATCGAAAAGCTCGCCAAGGAGCATTTCTACGACGGGATCGTCTTTCACCGCGTGATCGACGGTTTCATGGCGCAAGCCGGCGATCCAACCGGCACCGGAATGCAAGGTTCGCGCTATACGGATCTGAAGGCCGAGTTTACGGATACGCCGTTCAAGCGCGGCACAGTTGGAATGGCGCGCGAAGGCGGCGACGTCAATTCCGGAAATTCCCAGTTTTTCATCTGTTATGCCGACGCGCCGCAGCTCAACGGCAAATATACGGTCTTTGGGGAAGTCGTGTCAGGAATGGACATCGTCGATAAGATCAAGAAGGGCTCCCAGTCCAATAACGGCATGGTCGACAATCCCGACAAGATCATCAAGATGCGCGTCGCCGGCGACGAGAGCTGAGATTCAACAGCCGTCGCGCCCGAAAGAAATCAAAGGAAGCGCTAATGACCGAAGCCGCCGACACCATGACGCTCGAGACGACGAAAGGACCGGTCGTCATCAAATTCCGTCCGGACCTTGCGCCCAATCATGTGACGCACATCAAGAAGCTCGTCTCGGAAGGATTCTACGACGGAATCGTTTTTCACCGCGTGATCGACGGTTTCATGGCGCAGACCGGGTGCCCCCGCGGCACCGGCACAGGCGGCTCGCAATATCCGGACCTCAAGGCGGAGTTCAACAGCGCGCCCCATGTGCGCGGAACCTGCTCGATGGCCCGGGCGCAAAGCCCGGACAGCGCCAATTCGCAGTTCTTCATCTGCTTCGATGACGCCCGCTTCCTCGACAATAAATATACAGTCTGGGGCGAGGTGATCTCCGGAATGGAGAATGTCGACAAGATCAAGCGCGGCGAGCCCGTTCCCGATCCCGACAAGATCGTCAGGGCGACGTTGGGATAACGTCTCTGCTTTACGCGGACGCATGATATGGCCGGGCTTGTCCCGGCCATCTTTATATGAGCTTCCATGCGCGTCGATCTCTTCGATTTCGAACTTCCGGCGGAGCGCATCGCGTTGCGGCCTGCGAGCCCGCGCGACAGCGCGCGTATGCTGGTCGTGCCGGCGAAAGCTGGCTTCGAGGACCGGCGGGTGCGGGACTTGCCCAACTATTTGCGACCGGGAGATGCGCTGGTCGTCAACGATTCTCGGGTCATTCACGCGCGACTTTCCGGTCGGCGCCTGCGCGGCCAATTGAGCGCCAACGTCGAAGCGACGCTGATCGAACGGCTTGACGCCTCACATTGGCGCGCATTGATGCGCCCGGCGAAGAAACTCGCAATTGCAGATCGCATTCGGTTTGCTAACGATGACAGCGGGCTTGACGCGCACGTCGAAGCCAAGGGCGATGACGGCGAGATTACGCTTGCTTTCGATCTTGTCGGACCGGCGCTGGACGTTGCAATCGAGCAGGCGGGCGTCATGCCGTTGCCGCCCTATATCGCCGGCAGGCGCTCGGCCGACGCGCGCGACGAGACGGATTATCAGACGATTTTTGCGCACGAAGCGGGAGCGGTGGCCGCGCCGACGGCCGGCCTGCATTTCACCACGCAACTGCTGGCGGCGATCAAAGCGCGCGGCGTCGGCCTTCATCGCGTGACGCTGCATGTCGGCGCGGGCACGTTTCTTCCGGTGAAGGCGGAAAACACGGACTTGCACAAGATGCATGAAGAATTTGCGCGACTCGACGCGCAAACGGCTCAGGCGCTCAATGAGACGCGAGCGCAGGGCGGCCGCATCGTCGCCGTCGGCACGACGGCGCTGCGCGTGCTGGAAAGCGCGGCGGACGACGCCGGCAGGATTGCGCCTTATGCGAAGCGCACCGGAATTTTCATCACGCCGGGATATCGTTTCCGCGCCGTCGACATGCTGCTCACCAACTTCCATCTTCCCCGCTCGACGTTGTTCATGCTGGTCGCCGCATTCGTGGGCCTCGAGCGCATGAAGGCCGCCTATGCGCATGCGATCGAAAGCGGCTATCGCTTTTATTCCTATGGCGACGCCTGTCTGCTGCAGCGCTTTGAGACATGAGCGACGCTCGCGACATGCGCATTCTGGCGCTCTGGCGGGACGATCCAAGAGAAGCGCCGATGACCATCGACGCGCGGATCGAAGACATGCGCATCGCTTCGACATGGGAGCTCTTCGGCGCGTTCGCGCTCGACGGCGACTGCGTCCGTCCGTTCATCCTGCGCCGCGACGGGCGGATCGACTTTGGGCGAGGCGCGAGTTGGCGAACGGACCTGCGCGAGGCGACGATAAAGATCGGATCGGATTTCGTCGTATGGTTCAATGAGAGCGACAGCGGCGTTTACCGCATCGTGAAGATTGCCGCGCTCGGCGCAAAGGACCACAAGTGACGCAGGGTTTTTCGTTCTCCGTTCTTGCGACCGACGGATCGGCGCGGCAAGGCGAAATCCTGACGCCGCGTGGGACCATCCGCACGCCGGCGTTTATGCCGGTCGGCACGGCGGCGACGGTGAAGGCGATGTTCGCCGAGGACGTGCGCGGTGCCGGCGCCGACATTCTGCTCGGCAATGTCTATCATCTGATGCTGCGGCCGGGCGCAGAGCGGATCGCGCGGCTCGGCGGCCTGCATGAATTCATGCGCTGGCCCTATCCGATCCTCACCGATTCGGGCGGCTTTCAGGTGATGTCGCTTGCAAAGCTGCGCAAGCTCGATGAAAGCGGCGTCACCTTCCAGTCGCATATCGACGGGTCGCGACATCATCTTTCGCCCGAGCGCTCGATGGAGATTCAGGATCTCCTAGGTTCGGACATTCAGATGCAGCTTGACGAATGCGTGCGCCTGCCATGTTCCGAAGACGAGGCCGAACGCGCCATGCGCCTCTCGCTGCGCTGGGCCGAGCGCTCGCGCGAGGCTTTTCGGGCACGCGCGGGCAGGGCGGTGTTCGGCATTGTGCAAGGCGGCGAGTCGAAGCGGTTTCGGATCGAAAGCGCCAAAGCGCTCGCCGGCATGGATTTCCACGGGATCGCCGTCGGGGGTCTCGCCGTCGGCGAACCTCAGGACGTGATGCTCGACATGCTCGAGACCACCGCCCCGCATTTGCCCGAATCAAAGCCTCGTTATCTTATGGGCGTGGGATCGCCTGACGACATCGTCGAAGCTGTTTCGCGTGGAGTCGAGATGTTCGATTGTGTGATGCCGACTCGCGCAGGTAGACACGGCCTGGCCTATACCCGTCATGGACGGGTGACGCTGCGTAATGCGCGCCACGCCGATGACTCGCGGCCGCTCGACGAGCAGTCGTCCTGCCCCGCAGCGCGCGATTATTCGCGCGCCTATCTGCACCACCTCGTAAAAGCGGGGGAGATTCTTGGGATGATGCTGCTCACGCAAGCCAATGTCGCCTACTATCAGGAATTGATGTCGGGCCTGCGCGCGGCGATCGCCGCCGGTTGTCTCGCCGACTTCATCGCCGAAACGCGCGCGAAATGGATCGAGGGCGAAAGCGCATAGTGACCTCAGCCGAGTTTGCGGACCAGATAATATGGTTTACGAAAACGATATTCGGCGGGGGCGGGGCATGGGCCGCTACCATGAAGAGCTCACCAGACGGTTCTTGAGCGGCGTTCGGGGCGGAGCGCCCGCGAATGCGCGCCGTCCACCACGGCTGCGACGCGCGGGCGTTCGCCCGCGTTCGGCAAAACGCAAACTGGCGTCGATGGAGAATGGGATGTCGCACCCCGGCGAAATTCTCGCCCGTCATTTGCAGGACCTTGGACTGACGGCGTCGGACCTGGCGCGAGATATCGACGTGCCGGTCAATCGGGTCACCGCCATCATCAACGGGCAGCGCGGGGTCACCGCCGATACGGCGTTGCGGCTCGGGCATTGGTTTGGGGTCGAACCCGAAGATTGGCTCGAGTTGCAGACTCAATATGAACTTTCGCTCGCGCGCCGCGCGGCCGGAGCGAGGATCAAGTCGTTGCCGAGTCTCGCCGATCGTCGGCGCGATTGAGGCATGAGCGCCGCCCTAAAGTTCACGGACTCGGGATTTTTTCAGGAATTGCGGCGGTCGGAGTTCGGCGCGCCGACCAGCGTCGTCATCGCCGAAGGCGTTGCCTATTACGTCAACGCCTTCTGGACCGCCGGACAACGGCGCGCGCATCCGCTCCATGAGATCAGCTATCGCGCCTGTTTCAAGCCGCAGCTCCCGGCGTTCTTCATCGATCGGCTGACGCAGCCGGGCGATGTCCTGTGCGATCCATTCATGGGGCGCGGCACCAGCGTTCTGCAAGCGGCGTTCATGGGACGAAAGCCGATCGGGTCCGACGCCAATCCGCTGTCGCTGCTCTTGACGCGACCGCGGCTGCGTCCTCCAACGCTTGGCGAGATCGAGGCGCGGCTGGCGGCGGCGCCGTGGGGGCGCGGCGAAATCGAACGCGACGATCTTCTCGCCTTCTATCATTTTGAGACGCTGCGGCAGATTTGCGCGCTGCGCCATTATCTGCTCGTGCGCGAGAACGACGGCGTCCTTGACGCCGTCGACGACTGGCTTCGGATGGTGGCGCTCAATCGATTGACTGGCCACTCGCCCGGATTCTTTTCGGTCTATACGATGCCGCCGAACCAGGCCGTGTCGATCAAGGCGCAACTGAAGATCAACGCGCGTCGCGCGCAAACGCCGCCGCGGCGCGACATCGGCGAGCTGATTCTCAAGAAATCGCGCGCGCTGCTCGCAGAAGGCGCGCCGCTCGCTTGCGACGCTGAGCTCGCCGTGGCCGACGCGGCGCGCTTGACGCACATCGGTGACGCAACGGTCGATCTCGTCGTCACCTCGCCACCGTTTCTGGATGTCGTCGATTATCGCGGAGACAATTGGCTGCGCAACTGGTTTGCGGGAATCGACGCCGGGGGCATCAGCCTCTCGCAACTTCGCGCGCCGCGAGACTGGAGCGCGATGACACGTGCGGTTTTTACCGAACTGGCCCGAGTGGTGAAGCCCGGCGGCCACGTCGCTTATGAGGTCGGCGAAGTGAGGGGCGGCGCGCTTCCTTTGGAGCAACTGGTCTGGCGCGCGCTCGACGAGCTTCCGTTCGAGCGGCTCGGCGTGCTGGTCAATGCGCAGAGCTTCACCAAAACTAGCAACTGTTGGGGCGTCGCCAACAATGTGAAGGGCGTCAACAGCAACCGAGTCGTGATCGCGCGTCGCGTCTGACGTGGGACATCGCGTCAGCCGGCGCGCAGCAGGCGGACGGCCTCGTCGCGTTCGAACAGATAGAGCAGGGCGCGCAACGCCTGGCCTCGCTCACTCGTCAGTTCTGGATCGCGGCGCAATATCAATTCCGCGTCGTCGCGCGCGATGGCGAGGAGCCGTGCATGGGCGGCGAGATCGGCGAGGCGAAAGCTGGGCAAACCAGCCTGCCGCACGCCGAGAATTTCGCCCTCGCCGCGCAGCCGGAGATCTTCCTCAGCAATTCGAAATCCGTCTTCCGTCTGCCTTATGATCATCAGGCGCGCCTTGGCGGCGTCGCTCAGCGGACCTTTGTAAAGCAGCAGGCATGAAGATTCCGCCGCGCCGCGTCCTACGCGACCGCGCAGCTGGTGCAGTTGCGCAAGACCGAAGCGCTCGGCGTGTTCGATGACCATGATGGTCGCCTCCGCAACGTCGACGCCGACTTCGATCACCGTGGTCGCGACCAGAATTTTGACGTCGCCGCGCTGGAACCCGTCCATCACGGCGTCCTTTTCAGCCGACTTCATGCGTCCATGAACAAGGCCGACCGCCGCTCCAAAGAGTTTGGCGAGATCGGCGCGGCGTTGCTGCGCCGCTGCGAGGTCGAGCTCCTCATTCTCCTCGACGAGCGGGCAGACCCAATAGGCGCGCGCGCCCTGCGCTAGGGCGCGCCGCAGCCCGGCGATCACCTCTTCGATCCGTTCGGCCGGAAGCACCCGCGTCGAGACCGGCGTGCGGCCGGGCGGCTTTTCGTCGAGCGCGGAGCAGTCCATATCGCCAAACGCGGTCAGCGCCAGCGTGCGCGGAATTGGCGTCGCCGTCATTACCAGCACGTCGACGGCGTCGCCCTTGGCGCCCAGCGCCAGCCGCTGCTCGACGCCGAAGCGATGCTGCTCGTCAACGACGGCGAGGCCGAGGTCGCAAAAGGCGAGATCGCCTTGCACCAGGGCATGGGTGCCGATGACGATGTCAATCTCTCCAGCCTTGATTGCGGCGTGGAGCGCCGTCCGCTCGCTCGGCTTGGCCCGGCCGGTCAACAATGCAACGCGTAATCCTGCAGCTACGAGTAATGGCGCAAGACGCTCGTAGTGTTGGCGCGCAAGAATTTCGGTCGGCGCCATCAGGGCGCATTGACGGCCGGTCTCCGTCACGCTCGCCATGGCCAGCGCCGCGACGATCGTCTTGCCGGACCCGACGTCGCCTTGCACAAGCCGCAGCATGCGTTTGTCCGACGCAAGGTCGGCGCGAATCTCTTCGAGCGTGCGCTGTTGCGCGCGCGTCAGTCGAAACGGCAAGCCGGATTCGATTGCGCCGGCCAAGCGGCCGTCGCCCTTGTGCGCGCGACCTCTTGGTCGCCGCATCTTGGCGCGAATGAGCCGCAGCGCCAGCTGGCTTGCGAGCAGCTCATCGAGCGCAAGACGCTGACGCGCCGGGTGCTGCGGAGAGAGCGCATCGGCGCCTGCGGGCCGGTGCGCCGCGCGCAGCGCCTCGGCAAATGCCGGAAACTTGTTGGCGTAAAGAACGCTGGCATCCTGCCATTCGGCAAGGCTCGGCAGGCGCGCCAGCGCCTCTTCGCTCGCGCGTGAGACATAGCGCGCCTGCAAGCCCTCGGTGAGTCCATAGACAGGTTCGAACGCTGGGAGTTTTGCAAATCCGGCGTCGTCAAGGACGCGGTCGGGATGCACGATCTGGCGGCGGCCGTCGTAAAGCTCGATGCGACCCGATATCCAGCGCGTCGCGCCGATCGGCAGGCTGCGCTCGATCCAGTCCTGATTGGCCAGAAAGAACACGAGCTCGACATCGCCGGTGTCGTCTTCAACGAGCACGCGATAGGGAGATTTCGAATAGCGGCCCTGCGGCCGGCGATGTTCGGTGACGCACGCCTTCAAGACGACCATCGTATCGAGCGGCGCGGCGGCGATCGTGGGCCGCGCGCTCCGGTCGATGACGTTGGACGGAAGATAGAAAAGTAGATCGACGAGGCGCGCTTCGCTTCCCGGCCTGGCGAGCAGCCGGTCGAACAGCTTGGCGGTTTTCGGTCCGACGCCAGGCAGCGCGGCGATGCGACCGAAGAAGGGATCGAGCAAAGACGGACGCATGAGGCTTCAGTTCAATCGCGCGGCGCGAACCGACTCACTTGATCTCGGCATCATAACTCGGCGCGCCGTCAGCGCCCTTGTATGTGAAATGCCACCATTCGCGCGGATAATTATCAAAGCCGTGGCGGCGCATCAGCGCGACAAGCGCGTCGCGATGCGCCCGCGCCGTCTTTGAGGTTTTGCCTTTCGTCCATGAGCGAGGGTCGAAAAAGTCGAAAGGCGTGCCGAAGTTCCAGCCTTTGACCCCAATATCGACGGCAAGTCCGGTCGAATGGGTCGAATGTTCGGCGATATAGCCTTCCGGAAACAGCGCGCTCTTGTCGATGCGCGGATAATGCGCCGCCTTTGTCCGCTGGTCGGCGTTGCGTGACCAATCGACGAAGGCCGAAACGGCGCGCAGCGGGCGATAACAATCGTAGACGACGAGCGAAACGCCGCGCGCCCGCGCGTCCTTCTGCGCGGCGGCCAGCGCTTTGGCGGCCTCGGTGCGCAGCCAGCATTGCGGCGCGCGATAGCCGGGCACGGGCTCGCCGGTGAAATTATCGGCGCCAGCATAGCGCATCTCCTGAATGACGTCGGGCGCCACGTCGGCGAGACGCGCGAAGCCCGGCGGCGGTTCGTCGGCGCGGGCGTAAGATGCGGAAAGCGCTCCGATAAGCAAGAACATCAATCTGCGCATGCCGGCTCCATGTGCGCTGGCGCAATCCGCGACCTCCAAACCTTGACTATAGGTCCTTTCAATTCAATCGGGAGGTCTTTCATGACCCAAAAGCTTGCGCCATTCGCCGGCCTGACCCTTGCCGCGCTCGCGGCGGCGATCGCCTGGGGCGCGACGGCGCTCGCCGGCGACCGTTGCGTCGCGAGCGACGTCATGGGCGTCTCGATCGTCATCCACGATCAGCGCAAGAATGTCATCGGTGCCATTGAAGACGGGAACGCCATTATCGTGCAGCGCTACGGCGAGGACGATCACGGCAAGCCCTGGGCCTATGTGACGAGCGCCGGCGGCAAGCGACTCGGCTGGGTCTATCGCGAATTCATCAGCTGCGGCTAATAACGCCCGCCCGACTAGCCCTTCGCCCTGGCGAGGCCGCCATGCGCCGCCGACCAGGCGACGGGATCGGCGATGAAGGCTTCGACTTCGTTCAGCGCGTCGTCGGGAAAATAGTTGTGCGCGCGAGCGACAGCAAGCACGTCGCGCCATGTCGCCAGCGCGTGCAGCGTAATGCCCATCGCCGCGAGCTCCTCGCGGGCGCCGGCAAAAATATCGTAGAAGAAGAACACGAAAACATGGTCGCAGCGCTGGCCGGACTCGCGCAGCGCCTGCACGAAGTCCTTCTTCGAGCCGCCGTCGGTCGCGAGGTCCTCGACGAGCAGGGCGCGGCCGCCCGCCACAACGTCGCCTTCGATGCGGGCGTTGCGGCCGAAGCCCTTGGGCTTCTTGCGCACATATTGCATCGGCAGCATCAGGCTGTCGGCGATCCACGCGGCGAAAGGAATGCCGGCGGTCTCGCCGCCCGCGACGATATCGAGCGATTCATAGCCGATGTCGCGTTCGATCGTCCGCGTCGCGAATTCGACGAGGCGGCGACGCAACCGCGGGAAGGCGATGATCTTGCGCATGTCGATATAGACCGGCGACGCCCAGCCTGCGGTGGTGATGAAGGGCTTGTCGACATTGACCAGCGCCGCCTGCACTTCGATCAGCGCCTTGGCGGTCTCCTGCGCGGCGATTTGGCGATCATTCGACATGGTATGCGGCTTGTCCTGTTTGAAAAAGGCCGCGCAGCCATAGCCTATTTTGCGTCGTCGCGCTCGGTCGTGTGGCCGAAAAGTATTTCGCGCTCCAGCGCCGTAAAATCGAGACGCCGCCGCTCAAAAGGCGCGCCGACCGCATAGGCGCGGATCACCGCCGGCCGCGACCGAATCGACTCGAACCAGCGCTTGAGGTGCGGGAAGTCGTGGAGATCCTGGCCCTGGTCTTCATGCGGGACGACCCATGGATAGCAGGCGATGTCGGCGATGGAATATTCGCCGGCGAGGAAAGGCGTTTTGGCGAGCTGGCGGTCCATGACGCCATAGAGACGACCGGTCTCGTTGCGGTAGCGCTCGATCGCATAAGGAATTTTCGCCGGCGCGTATTTGGCGAAATGGTGGTTCTGACCGGCCATCGGGCCAAGCCCGCCCACCTGCCAGAACAGCCACTGCAGCGTTCGGGCGCGGCCGTGAAGGTCGGCGGGGAGAAGCCTTCCGGTCTTCTCCGCGAGATAGACCAGGATCGCGCCAGATTCGAACAGCGCCACGGGAGCGCCGCCATCGGCCGGCGCGCGATCGACGACGGCCGGCATGCGGCTATTGGCGGAAATCGCGACAAACTCAGCTTTGAACTGATCCCCCTTACTGATGTCGACCGGCTTGATCTGATACGCGAGCCCCGTTTCTTCGAGAAAAATCGTAATCTTGTGGCCGTTGGGCGTCGGCCAATAGTGAAGATCGATCATGGACGCTTGTCCGAAGGGAGACCAGACTGTGTTGTAAGCCCTCGCGCCCCAAGATCAATCGATCAGGTCATGCTAGGCTGCGGTTGGGAGTGGCTCTCCATGCTGATCAGATTTTCGAAAATCTTGCTGACCGCGGCGCTCGGCGCCCTGATTCTGCTTGTCGCGATCAATAATGTGACCGACTACGAGACGAATTACCAGATCGTCAGCCGTGTAATGTCGATGGATCAGGTGCCGGCCGGAAGCCCGCTGGAGTGGCGCGCCGTCACCAATCCAACGCTCCATCGAATGCTTTACGCTTTCATTATCGCGGTCGAGTTCGCGGCCGCCGCGCTCATCCTCGCGGGGGCGTGGCGACTGTTGCTGACGCGCAAGGCGGAAGGGACGCGTTTCAACGCCGCCAAGGGCGTCGCGATCGCAGGGATTGCGCTCGCGGTCGGCCTTTATCTGTTCGGCTTCATGGCCGTCGGCGGAGAATGGTTCCAGATGTGGCGGGTCGGGCCTGATCTGCAGCAGGCCGCGTTCCGCTTCATCGGCTCCGCGGCGCTGGCGCTGCTCTTTTTGGGTCAGCCCGACGCCTGACGCGTCACAGCCGCTTCAGCATATTGTAGCCGAGGAGTCCGCCAAGCCCGGCGCCCACGACCGCGACGAGTGCGCCGCCGATCGCAACGCCGGTCAGGCCGCCCAGAACGGCGCCGACGCCGGCGAAGAGATATTTGTTCTTTTGAACTGTGGGGTTTTCATCGTCAGCCATTGGATTTTCCTCGTCCGAGAGCGAGCCGCAATGGCGAATTAAGCAGAGCGGCGCTGAAATCAAGAGCGGCGGCGCGTCGCGGCGAGGCTAAAGCGACCCGCACGGCACTCGCGGATCGCCCGGCTAATTCTCCAGCGCCGGCGGCGCGGCAGGCTCCAGGTTGATCCCCTGCATCTTGAGATGGGCCCAGTTCTTGAGGTCTTTCACGGTGAAGCCTTTCAAGAATGGATTTCCGTTGACGATTTTTTCGCGGGTTCTGGCGGGCTGTCCATCGACGCTGGCGATCACCGTCGCCGCGTCTACTTCTTCGGGCGCGGACAGGATCGCCGCCGCGCCGCCCGGTCCGGCGAAATGCGCCAGATAGAGCGATCCAGGCGTGACCGGCAGACCCTTCTTCATCAAGATTGAGGTGTTTTGCTCGACATAGCGCGCCGTCATTTCTCGGGACAGCTCGGGGTCTTTGCGCAAGTCGAGAATCTCCTTGTCGCTCATGGCGCCGGCGAGGTCGGGCCGGTGTTTCTTGATCAGCGCCATCCATGTGGCGTTGATGAATTGTCCCAATCCGGCCGCGGAAGAAAATTTGTTTCGTGCATCCGGGTTTCCCTGTGACTCGGACATGACAATCCTGTCGACCAAGCCCTTGATCGACGAGCCGGCCTGATCGGGAAAAACTGGAAAATGGATGTCATGGAAGTGCAGCTTCAACCCAAATCCGACAGCGAAAATCACAATGAGCGCGATCGGAGAAATGCGTAAGCCTTGTTCGTCGCCGGCCCGCTTCCGGGCAGAGGCGAAACCCTCATCCTTAAAGGGCGCCGTCAGGCTGATATATTCTGATGTTTGGGGCTGCAATCGATCGCCGTTTTTGAGAGATGACAAAAAGCCTTGCAGCGACTGGTCGTCGAATCCGAGCTTGATCCTGATCTCGACCTTTCTCGAGGGATCGGACGTGTCGCTGACGGAGACCAGCGCCGCAGGCTCGCAAGCGGAGACCTGAATCGCGGGCTCCAAAGCGGATGGCGCTGCGTTCTGCTCGCTCGTTTGCGTAAGAGCTTCGGCGGACGTCTCGTTTGGCGCGCCTACCTCGTCCATAGGATTGCTCCTCGCATCGCGACGAATATCGATTGGCGAACGAGGGGAACAGCATCCTGTTATCAAATTGTAAACGATGGCTTACGGGCGCGCGCTTGCGCGGCGACGTGAGAAGAAGCGTTCTCGGGGCTGGAAGACGATGGCTTTCGAATTCGCGAGGGGAAGACCAGCGCCTCCATGTTGGCGGTCATTTTCGCGAAAAACCCGCGATTTCGTTTGGAAACGACTCTATTTTTTCAATCATGGCGTTTGAACTCCTGGCGGCCTCGGGGCGCCGTCCGCATAGAATGTTAATCCAATTTCAAACAATCGGCGCGACGCTCGAAAACTTGCGTTCTCTCAATCTTGCGCCATGACCGACCAAACGGGAATAGCCGCCCTCGACTTCAGCCCGGCCGCAGCTCTCGCGGCCGACGGTCCGGAGTTGAGTGGAGCCCGTTCGGACGCGACGCTGGCGAGGAATATCTCGGATGCTCCCGAGACGAATGTCGCGTCACGGCCGCTCGCGGCGTTCAAGGGCGCGGTTATCCGCGGCGCGCGGCTTCTGTGGGCCGGGCTGCTCTATGGCGCCGTCGGTCTCGCCGGCTGGTTGATCGCCGAAGCCGCTTGGCCGACGCTCGCCGCAATGCCCGACTTCCTCCGGACCATGGCGACGCAGGAAAGTGCGGATCGCGCCGCGTTTCTGCGCACCACGCAGAAGATGGAAGAGGAGATCCGGGCGCTGCGCGCCGAGATGGAGGCGATGCGATCTTCGATGCAGGCGGCGACGCCCGTCGCCGATGCTGTCGAAAGTCTTGGCAAGCGCATGGACGCAATGAAGACGGAGACAGGCGCTGCGATCGGCGCGCTTTCCAGTCAGGTCGAGGGCCTTCAACGCGACGCCGCCAAGCCGGCGCAAACCGGCGAGCGATCGGATCGAACCGAGCGCGCCGTCGTCGAATCGAGCGCGCCGCGAACGACCGTCTCCGCGACGGTCAGGGTCGGCGAGGGATTGCGGCGGCCTAAAGTCCGGCGCGGCGACGCTTTCGAGCCGTCGAAATATCCGAACGCGCCCGGCGCGCCGCGATCGCTCGGCGCCTACCCGCGGTAGGTTAGACGAGCCCCCCGGCGAGACGCCGCACGATGTTTCGCGCGCGCCCGTGCGCCGAGCTGTCACGCGACTGCCGCGTTGCAGGAAAGTTTGACCCTACGCGCGATTCAGAAAGATATCACGCGTCAGCTTGTCCAGCCGCAGCATTTTGATCTAAATCTAAACACGGCGGTCGCAACTGCGATGCGGACGGCTGCTGATAATTGCGATGAAATGCGATGTTTTCGCTGATTTTCGGAGACGCACATGAACGCCGATGCGCCAAGGGATTTTCCCTACGTTTTTGCAAATGAGATTAAAGTTATCAATGAGCGCCGGCGGAAATTGGAACGACCGGAGATTCCGACCGCCGACGTTAAGCCTACAACGGACCACGAACTCGTCGGCCTGGCGCTTTCCGGCGGCGGCGTCAGATGCGCCGCCTTCTGTATGGGCGCGCTGCAGGGTCTCGACAGCGCCCGACTGATCAATCGGCTGGATTATCTTTCAACCGTTTCAGGCGGAGGCTACATCGGCTCGGCGATGACGCTCGCCATGTCAAAAGACAAAGGCAAGTTTCCGTTCGATCCGGCGAACAGCTATGACGGCGAAACGCGCCACACCAAGCATATTCGGGATAATTCGCGCTATCTCGTGCCCAATGGACTGCGATCGGTTCCCGTTTTCGCGGCGATTTATTTGAGAGGGCTGCTCACTGGCGCGCTCATTGCTCTCCCGATCCTGCTTGCGCTGGCGGCGCTCACCATCTTCTTTATCCCGACCTATAGCGACCTCGATTCCAGAAGCTTCCTTGGCGGCAGATTAGCCGGGCTCCTGGGCGACAACCCGTTTCCGATTACGACCGCCGTGACCTTGTTCATTGCGGTCCTGCTAATCGGATATGCCTTGGCGGCTCATGGGCCGCCGAGAGACATCCGTCGGCCGATCGCTGCAGGTTTCGGCGTTTTCGTCACTTTCATTCTGGTGGCGCTTATTGTCGAAATACAGCCGATATTTATCCTTGCCCAGTTCGGGGAGGGCGGCGCGAGCGGCGCCGTCGCCGACGGCATTCTCAAACTATCAAAATATTATTCGATGGTTGCGGCGGTGGCGAGCCCGATCGTCGTGCCCTTTATGAATCTCATCGCAAAGTCAGCGGTCGACAAGAAACAGGACAGCCTAGCCCAAAAGGCGGTCAAACTCGCGAGCAAGCTCGTGATCTATGTTGTCGCGCTCTTTATCCCGTTGGGTATATGGGTGGTCTATATTCTGCTTTCATACTGGGGAATTTCGGCGTCAGTCTCCGAATTGAACTATCGGCACGCTCCCGAATTTCTTCAGTCGCTCTTCGGCTTTGCTCAATGGGCCGCTTGGGATTCGATCGAGCCCGGCTTCTGGCGCGCGCACCTGACGCCGCCGGTCATCGTCTATCTTGGAACGGCGCTCCCGATTTTCCTTTTCGTTTGGTATTTTATCGACGTCAACGCGAACTCCTTGCATCAATTCTACCGGGATCGGCTGGTCGACGCCTTTCTCCTCGATCCAACGAAAAAGTGGGATGAAATAAACAAGAACAGGAAAATCGCCGCGAATGATTTCCCACTCACCGATATTTCAAACGTCTACACGCCTTATCACCTCATCAACACCACCCTCAATGTGCCCGGGTCGCCAATAGCTAACCGCCGCGGCCGCAATGGAGACTTCTTCCTGCTGAGCCGCAATTTTGTCGGCAGCGAGGTCACCGGCTATGTCGAAACCGCGGCTCTGAAGGACTTTTGGTCCGGGGACATCGGCACCGCCATGGCGATTTCGGGGGCGGCGGCGGCGCCCAATATGGGCATCGCGTCCTTGCGGCCGCTCGCCTTCACGCTGGCGCTGCTCAACGTGCGTCTCGGGCGATGGTTCCCGAACCCGCAGCAGCTGAGCAAATTCGGCAAACATCTCACCTGGCCCCGGCCGCGCTATTTTCTCGCGGAGGCTTTTTTTCGCACCCGCGAAAGCTTCAGATACGTTTTCCTCAGCGACGGCGGCCACATCGACAATCTCGGCGTCTACGAATTGCTGCGCCGGCGCGCCGCGGTCATCATCGTCGTCGACGGCGAAGCCGACGGGAGCATGGACTTTCCCGCGCTCGTCCAGCTTCAGCGTCTCGCCCGCATCGACCTCGGCGTTCGTATCCGCCTGCCCTGGGGCGAGATCAAACGTCACACCAGAGAGACCAGCGCTGAAATCGTCGCGGAAAAGAAGCGAACGATGAATCCCGGCCCGCATGCGGCGATCGGGATTATCGAATATCCCGGCGAAACGGCTGCTGAAGCGGAAGCGGGCGTATTGATCTACCTGAAAGCCTCATTGACGGGCGATGAAAACGACTACGTGACGGATTACAAAAAGCGCAATCCCGACTTCCCGCATGAAACTACGCTGAACCAATTCTTCAGCGAGGAACAGTTCGAAGTCTATCGCGCATTGGGATTTCATATTGCCAATCGGCTGCTCACCGGGAAAGACTGCGCCACGGTCGAATCTGATCTGAATGCCAAGGAGGAACAGTCGTTCAAAAGGGCCGAACAGCTCTTGAACGTCACCTTCAAGAAATGTCGGCCCATGCCATCCGCGTAATTCTGCCACCTGTGACGAATGCGGATCAAGCGACGACGCGACAGGAGCGGGGCCCTGTCGCGGGAATGGCGGCGATCGGTCGGCTGAGTCCGCGGAACGCTCGATCCGAACGTCATGTTCGACAACCGCCGAAACCCGACTTTTTAAAGAGTTTGGGTGGTGCCCCTGGCCGGAGTCGAACCAGCACGCCTTGCGGCACTCGATTTTGAGTCGAGCGCGTCTACCAATTCCGCCACAGGGGCTTCTCGTCGGCAGGGAAGCCAGCGAAGCGGCGCGGATATTAGCCGCGGCGCGGCGCCCGTCAACCCGCGAAACTTCTTTCTCCATAAGATACGTGCTATGCGCGGGGCGCGCCTCCCCAACCTCGGAAACGGATGAAAAAGCTTTACGACTGGACCATGTCGCTCGCGGCAAGCCGGCACGCGCCCTTGGCGCTCGGCGCGATCGCTTTTGCCGAGAGTTCCTTCTTCCCGGTGCCGCCCGACGTGATCCTGGTCCCGATGACGCTCGCCGAGCCGAAAAAGGCCTGGTATTTCGCGGGAATCTGCACGCTCGCCTCGGTTACGGGCGGAGCGCTCGGCTACGCCTTCGGCGCGCTCTTCTACGATACGATCGGCCAGTGGCTGATCAATCTCTATGGCTACGGCGAGAAGATGGAGGCGCTGCGCGCCTTTTACGCCCAATGGGGCGCGATCTTCATTCTGGTGAAGGGCTTGACGCCCATTCCCTACAAGCTCGTCACCATCGTCTCGGGGCTGATGGCCTATAATTTCCCGCTGTTCATCGTGCTGTCGCTCATTACGCGCGGCGCGCGGTTCTTCATCCTGGCGGCGGCGATCAACCGCTTCGGCGATCCGATCCGCTCAAGGCTCGAAAGCCATTTCGGACTGTTCATGGCGTCGCTGGCGGTGATTGTCGTCGCCGGCTTCGCGCTTGCGGCGAAGATGTTTTGAACGGGCGGTTTGGACGATTGGGATGGCGCGGCGTCATGGACTGCGCGCTGGAGTCCCGCAACGCGTCGCTCCTCATTCTCGCCGCGGCCGTCGCGGCGATCGGCGGCGCCTGGATCTATGAGTCGCTCGGCTATCTGCCCTGCGAGCTGTGCTACAAGGAGCGCATTCCCTATTACGCGGCCTTCGCGCTCGCGCCGCTCGCCGCTTTTACCGCCCAGATGGGCAGAGAGCGACTGGCGCGCGCGGCCTTCCTGCTGATGGCGCTGATCTTCGCCGGCAACGCCATTCTTTCCCTCTATCATTCGGGCGTCGAGTGGAAAGTCTTCGCGGGGCCGTCCGACTGTTCGGGGCCGCTGTCGACGGCGTCGTCGGTCGCCGAATTCATGAAGCAGCTTCAAACGACGAAGGTCGTGCGCTGCGACGAGCCGAACTTATGGATATTCGGCCTGACGCTGGCGAATTGGAATGTCGCCATTTCAGCGGCGCTGGCGGCGCTGGCTGGTTACGCCGGTTGGGCTCGCCGGCCCTAACGCCAAAGAGCATGATGCGGCGGTGCTTAACCCGCCGCCATCCGCGCGCTCGCCCGAAGCTTCTCGGTCTCGCTTTTCAGCTGCCCGCAGGCGGCAAGGATGTCGCGGCCGCGCGGGGTGCGCACCGGGCTCGCGTAGCCGGCGTTGAAGACGATGTCGGAAAAGCGCTCGATCGTCTCCCAGTCCGAACATTCGTAGGGCGCGCCAGGCCAGGGATTGAACGGGATCAGATTGATCTTGGCCGGCAGGCCTTTAAGGAGCCGCACCAGCTCCTTGGCGTCGGCGGGCGAATCATTCACCCCTTTCAACATCACATATTCGAAGGTGATGCGCCTCGCGTTCGACGCGCCGGGATAATCGCGGCAGGCCTGCAGCAGCGCATGAATCGGATATTTCTTGTTGAGCGGCACGAGTTCGTTGCGCAGATCGTCGCGCACCGCGTGAAGCGAGATCGCCAGCGCCGGTCCGCATTCGGCGCCCAGACGTTCAATCTGCGGCACGACGCCAGAGGTCGAGACGGTGATCCGGCGCTTGGAAACCGCCAGCCCGTCGCCGTCAGCCATGACGTCGACCGCCGCCATGACATTGTCGAGATTATAGAGCGGTTCGCCCATGCCCATGAAGACGATGTTGGAGACCGCGCGCACGCCCTCGCCAGATGGCACGAGACCGTCGGTCGGCCGTTCGCGATCGGGAAAATCGCCGAGGCGCTGCCTTGCGACGAGCAATTGCCCGACGATCTCGGCGGTCGTTAGATTGCGCACGAGCCGCTGCGTGCCCGTGTGGCAGAAGCTGCAATTTAACGTGCAGCCGACCTGCGAGGAGACGCAGAGCGTGCCGCGGTCGCTCTCCGGGATATAGACGCATTCGACTTCCGCGCCCTTGTCGAAGGCGTCGACCGGCTGGAGCCGCAGCAGCCATTTGCGCGTGCCGTCGACCGAGAGCTGCTCCTCGACGATGTCCGGCAGGCGCAGTGCGAAGGCGTCGGCAAGCTGCGCCCGCAACGCCTTCGAGACGTTCAGCATCTCGCCAAAATCTCGCGCGCCGCGAAAATACATCCAGTGCCAGATCTGCGAGACGCGCATCCGGATTTCGCGCTCGGGCAGGCCGAACCCGCGCAACGCTTCGGCGATCTCCGCGCGGGTCAGGCCGGCGAGCGAAGACTTAAGCGTTAGAACCGGCGCTTCGGAAGTTTCGGACAGACTCATGAACTCCTCGGGAAACGCCCTTATATCATGTCTCCGCGAGAATTTTTGAGAGACCGCCGTTGACGCGCAGCCCATCAATTCTCCCGCGCCCTTTGGGCGCGTTTTGGCGAGGGCGGCCTGAGACGCCTCGGCCCCGTCACTCGAGTGAGATTGCGCCCCTCGCCAAGGCTCCTCACTCCTCAAGGCGAGGGTGAGATCACTCGGCGCTGCGTGGCCTTGCGTCGACCCGCGTCCTTCGCCATATCGGGCGAAGGAGGAGAGGACATGGAACCGCCCAGCCGGCCTTGTGCGCATGCGTTGCGCCTGCATGCGCTCGACAGCGAAGATCTTTCGCTCTTGTCGGCGCATCTGCAGGATGCCCTGGTGCGCGTCGGCGACATCGCCTTTCTTCCCGACAAGCGCCGGTTCGCCCTCATCGGATCGCGCTTTGACTGGGCCGCCGAGCTTGACGGGCGTCTGGAGCGCTGCCGCTGCGGCCTGCATTTCGAAGGCGTGCAGCGCGTGCGCTGCCAGGGGGTGTCGCGCGACCGGCCGGACGCCATTCTTGAGCTGCTGGCAGTCACTTTCGAGCCGGGCGCCGAGCCGCCCTCCGGCGTCGTTCGGCTCTATTTCGCCGGCGGGGCGTCAATCGCGCTCGACGTCGAATGCGTCGAGGCGCAGCTTTGCGACGTGGGCCCGCGCTGGAAGGTGGGCGCCCGGCCGGCCCATGATCTCAGCGACGAACTTGACGAGGGCGCTCCCCGAGGGCCATGACAGCCGGACTTCCGGCTGGAGAGGATCATGACCCTGCGTTTGGACGCCGCGGCGCCCGATTTCGAACAGCGTTTCGCGTCGCTGCTCGCCATGAAGCGCGAGGCGTCGCAGGATGTCGACGACACCGTGCGCGGGATCATCGAGGATGTCGTCGCCCGGGGCGACGCGGCGCTTGTCGACTATTCCAAGCGCTTTGACCGCATCGACCTCAACGAGACCGGCATCGCCGTATCGCGCGAGGAGGTCGCCGCGGCGGAAGCCAAATGTTCTCCCGAGCAGCTCGCGGCGCTCGATCTTGCGCTCGAGCGCATCAGCGCCTTTCACGAGCGGCAGAGGCCGCAGGACTTACGCTTTCGCGACGCCGCTGGCGTCGAACTCGGCTGGCGCTGGACGTCGCTCGACTCGGTGGGGCTTTATGTGCCCGGCGGCACCGCCGCCTATCCGTCTTCGGTTCTCATGAATGTCGTGCCGGCGAAGGTCGCCGGCGTGAAGCGTATCGTCATGGTCGTTCCGACGCCCGGCGGCCATGTCGAGCCGCTGGTGCTCGCGGCCGCGAAGCGCTCGGGGATTGACGAGATTTACCGCGTCGGCGGCGCGCAGGCGGTGGCGGCGCTGGCCTATGGCACGAAGACGATCGCGCCCGTGGCCAAAATCGTCGGTCCGGGCAACGCTTGGGTGGCGGCGGCCAAGCGCCGGGTTTTCGGACAGGTCGGCATCGACATGATCGCCGGGCCGTCGGAAGTGCTGATTCTCGCCGACGCCTCCGCCAATCCCGATTGGATCGCCGCTGATCTCCTCGCGCAGGCGGAGCATGACGAATCCGCGCAGTCGATCCTCATCACCGACGATTCGGCGCTTGCCGACGCGGTCGTCGCCGCGGTGGAGCGGCATCTCTCGACGCTGTCGCGCAAGGAAATCGCCGGCGCCTCATGGCGCGACTATGGCGCGACAATCGTGGTGAAGTCGCTTTCCGACGCCATTCCGCTCGCCGACCGCATCGCCGCCGAACATCTCGAAATCATCAGCGAAGACGCCGAGGACCTCGCCGCGCGCGTGTCGAACGCCGGCGCGATTTTCATCGGCGCCTACACGCCCGAGGCCGTCGGCGATTATATCGGTGGATCGAACCATGTGCTGCCGACCGCGCGTTCGGCGCGGTTCTCATCGGGCCTCAGCGTGCTCGACTTCGTCAAGCGCACCTCGATCCTGAAATGCGACGCCGACTCGCTGCGCGCCATCGGCGCTGCCGCCGTGACGCTCGGCGAGGCCGAAGGCTTGCAGGCGCATGCCCGTTCGGTGTCGATCCGCCTCAATCAGCTTGGGGCGTGAGGCGTGGAGTCAAGCGAGTCGAAGCGCCTGATTTCCGTCACCCTCGACGAAAATTCGATCGGCCGCGGCTCCGCAGATCAGGAGCACGAGCGCGCCATCGCGATTTACGATCTGATCGAGGAAAACAGCTTCTCGCTGGTCGGCCATGACGGCGGGCCTTACGCGCTGCTCATTTCGCTCGCCGACGCGAAGCTCGTTTTTAGAATTTGCGACGCGGAAGGCGCCTGTCTCATCACCCATATACTTTCGCTGACGCCTTTCAGACGCATTCTGAAAGATTATTTCATGATCTGCGAAAACTATTATGCGGCGATCCGCCATGCGACGCCGAGCAGGATCGAAGCGATCGACATGGGCCGCCGCGGTCTCCATAACGAAGGCGCGCAGCTTCTCCTCGAACGCCTGAAAGGCAAGATCGACACGGATCAGGACACGGCGCGCCGCATCTTCACGCTGATCACCGCGTTGCACTGGAAAGGTTGAAGGCGACGCTTGGCGCCAATGCTGCAGCGTCACGCGTCGCGGCGCTCGATTGTGTTGCACTGGAATTCTTCGCATGGAAAAAAATCATTCGGATCGCTTCGCCGAGTTGCGGCTGTCGATGGACGCGGAAGGCGGCGAACTTCTTCGCGCCTTCGTGCGCGAGGCGTCGCTTGTCGAGGGGGTTCCGACGTTGGCTGCGAGCTTGATCGCCGCTGACGCCGAGGAAATCTGGCGCATTCTCTGCCAGTCGAACACAGGCCCGGAACGCGCTTCAGTGCTTCTGTCGTCATCCAAACGCGAAGTGCGCGCGCGGATATTGCTTAACGGCCATTCCCGATTTTCCGCCATCCTTCCGTCGCTCGGCGCGCATCTGCGGCCGGACGCCGGCGTTTCCTACCGGGAGCGGGGCGTCGACGGCTGGGAGATCGCGCTCCATCGCAGCATCGAGACCTCTCGCGAGGCGACGAGCGTAGAGGCACCGGTCGCCGAAGCCGCGGCACCGACGGAAGCGGTTGAGATCGACGCCCCTCGGCAGAGCGACTCGGCGGCGATCGCGCGCTGCTTCCTCGTTGTCTACGGACACAATTACGTTCATCGCGAGGTCTTCTCGCCGCATCGCTATTGGCGGAAGGTCGAGAGCGGCGAGCTGATCCCGGTGGTGAGCCGAGACGTGCGTGGCGAGGTGATCGGACATGTGGCGCTGGAGCGCGAGCCCGGCGCAGCGATCGCTGAACGCGGCGAAGCGGTCGTGCTGCCCTCGTATCGCGGACGCCATCTTCTGGAGCGGATGACCGAGCGGCTGACCGATGAGGCTCAACGACTCGGGCTCGTCGGAATCTACGCCGAACCCGTTACGACTCACACATTCTCGCAGCGCAACGACGAGCGCGCCGGCATGCCGACGACCGCCATTCTGCTCGGCGCGGCGCCCGAGACGCTGCATTCGAAGGACCTGCCTGTGCCGACGGCAGGTCAGCGTCAGAGCTTTCTGCTGACGTTCCGCTATCTGCAGCCGTCGCGCGTATGCGAGATCGTCGCGCCGCGCGAATATCTGGACGTCATTTCGGCGACTTACGATCGTCTCGGCGTCGGCGTTTCTAGGCGCGACAGCAAGACGCCGGCGGAGACGCGATCAATGACCAGCTTCGCGGTCAACGCTGGCGGCTACGGCAGGATTCGCTTCGAGACGATTGGATCGAACGTCGCCATCGAACTCGCTCAAGCGATCAGCGACGTCGACAGCCTGGGCGGTCGCGCCGTGCAGCTTTCCGCGCATATCGGCGATCCAGGCCTGCCGCTTCTCGTGGAATCCGCTCGCGCACTGGGATTTTTCTTTTGCGGCCTGGCCCCGGCCTTCGCTGAAGGAGGGGACCTGCTGTTGATGCAGCGCCTGAGCGAGCCGCTCGACATCAACGAGCTGCAGTTGTTCACGGATCAGACGAAGGAGCTTGCGGCGTTTATTGAACGGGACCGGCAGTCGGCGCCGAGCCGTCGATGAAAGTGCGTTAGCGACGTGACGCGACCCCAGTCGATCCTCTTCGCCTGCACGCTGAACACTGTTCGATCACCCATGGCCGAAGCGATCGCGAGGCACTATTTCGGCCGCGAAATCTATTTCGCTTCGGCGGGACTGAAACGCGGCGCGCCGGACCCTTTCGCCATCGCGGCGATGGAGGAGATTGGCGTCGACATTTCGGCCCACAAGCCGCACATGTTCGAAGATCTCGAAGATTCCAACTTCGATCTGATCGTGACGCTGTCTCCCGAGGCGCATCACAAGGCGCTGGAGTTCACCCGCACCATGGCCGTCGACGTCGTCTATTGGCCAACGCCGGACGCGACCGCCGCCCAGGGATCGCGTGAAGCCATACTCGACGCCTATCGCGACGTGCGCGAGCGGCTGACGGTGCGGATCAAGAATCTGTTGGGCCACGGGCCGCAGCCGAGCGGTTGAGCAAGCGCCCTTGTCGAATTCGTCATTGCGAGCCGCAGGCGAAGCAATCCAGAATGCGCCCGCGACTTCTGGATTGCTTCGTCGCTTCGCTCCTCGCAATGACGACCGATAGTAAGCGCGAGCGTAAAACCGAATTTAGCGCGATTGCTTCATCTGCGCGCAGAAGCGCTGGGCGAAGGCGATCAATGCGCGATCAGCGCCATGCCGGCCGACGAAGGAAAGCGCAACCGGCGCGTCGCTCGTCGCAAGCGGAATGCTGATCTGCGGCAGCCCGAAAAAGCTGGCGATGAGAAAGAGGCGCATCATCTGATAGCGCTTGGCGTCGAGCGCCTCTTCGCTTTCGGTCAGCAGCGGCGCGCGAAACGGCGTCGTGGGCATGACGACGACGCCGCGCGCGCCAAGCATCGCGTCAATCCTTGGCCGCTCTTTGTCGCGGAACGCTTGGGCGGCTGCCTTTTGGTCGGCGGTGACCTTGGCCGCGAAGGCAAAACGCTCTTCGACGCCTTTGCCGAAGGCGGGGCTGTTCGCGGTGATCCAGGCGCCATCTGCGGCCCAGGCCTCGAACGCCTGCATGTTGCGGAAATGCCCGAGCGCCGACTTGAAGAAATCTTCGCCGAGCGTCGCTTCGCGCCAGGGGCCGAACGCCTTCAAGGCGTCGATCGGCTGCGCCGCCGCCGAGGCGAAATCCATTTCGACTCCTAAGAAGGCGTCGGTGAGCAGCACGGCTTCTCCGACGTCCTCGTCCTTTGCGGCTACCGGCAACAATGCTTCGCCGACCGACGCCAAGGCGCCGATGTCGCGGGCGAACCAGCCGATGGCGTCGAAGGACGGCGCAAGCGGAATGATACCCTCCATCGACACAGCGCCGTGTGAAGCGCGAAAGCCGAAGATTCCGCAAAAGGCGGCCGGCGCGCGGCAGGAGCCGGCGGTGTCGGTGCCGATGGCGAAATTCACGAGTCCCGCGGCCACGGCGACCGCAGAGCCTGAAGACGAGCCGCCTGGATGCCGATCTTGCGTAGCCGGATTGATCGGCGTGCCGTAATGCGGATTGGCGCCGAGCAGACTATAGGCCATCTCGTCCATATTGGTCTTACCGACGAGGTGCGCGCCTGCGCCAAGCAGACGATCGACGACAGGCGCATTGCGCTCGGCGGCGGCATGCGTTTGCGCCCATTTCGGATGGCCGTTGGTCGAAACGTGCGCTGCGACGTCAATGTTCTCCTTGACGACGAAGGTCGCGCCGGACAGCGGGCCGGAAGTTTCCGTGCTCTGGTTGAGAACGACGGAGAGCGCGCCGAGATCAAGTTTCATCGCGGCATCCTTCCTAAGGCGGCTAGATCGTCGGCGCGGCGGGAATAGAATTGCGCTCAAGCACCAATATACTCAAGATTGTGGCGAGACGAAATGAGGCGCGAACGCCGCTGTTGCGCGGTCGGTAGGCTTCCGCCAGAGTGCGCGACGCGGCGTGACTATCGGAGAAGCGAGATGGATGAATTCGGCGGCGGCTTTCTGCGCAATATGATGATCGGCTTTGCGCTGGCTTTGGCCTTTTCCATCATCTACGTCTGGTATACCCGATAGGGCGCGCGTTACGTCATAATCGCTCGCATTTAGAATGTCTGAGGCTTGGCGATCTTCAGCCAGTTTTACCGTTCGTCGACGATCGACAGAGATACAACGTTCAGGGCCATCACCAACCAGACTTTCAACATCCTCCCAGCGGCTCCATCCTGAGCCGCGGCGCGAGGATGGAGCCGTGGATTAGATAAACGAACGAGAAATGTGCGCGGCGACAAGCGCGACTTTTCTGTCGAAAGCGATGCCGACGCCGATGTGTCTGGCTATCGCAGCATCCGGTAGATGACGCCATAAAGGGCGGCGTTGACCGTCGCCAAAATCAGGACGATCAGCAACGTTTCAGCGATCCGACCAAAATCTCGCTGGGGCGACATTCGACGCCTCACGCATTCAGCCCGCCCAGCGACATGCCATTTAGAGCAGCCGCGCCGCGCGGCAATTCGCCTTTCTTCGTGTCGTCGCTCGCCGAGGGCCGAGGTCCCGGTCGAAACGCCGAACGACTGCCATGCGCTTTCTCAGCGCCGCTCCAGCCCTTTCGCCCTCGCGACCAAGCGCTAGTTATACCAACCTGTGCTGATCAGAACCGATGCGCCCAGTCGCGCAAACCGATGGACATGATGCGCCAGGGTTGTTCGATGAGTTTGTTCCAGGCGTCGCAGCAATGGTCGACGATGTCGTCGTATGATTTGAACACGCGATTGGAGAGCCAGTTGTCGCGCATGAACTGCCAGAGGTTCTCGACCGGGTTGAGTTC
>NZ_JAKFWS010000101.1 GCF_021731785.1 Methylocystis sp. | reverse complement strand
CGGCATCGAAATCTTCACGCAATCGCACCGCTGCCGCCATGACGAACCTCCCTCGGTTCGCCAATAAGAATCAGACATTTGCCGATTCGGGAATCCGAGGTGAGTCAGACTCACGGCAGGTTGGTATAAGCCGGCAGCTTCGATCACTTCCCGGGTTTCGCCCCGCAGTTCGTCAACGGCTTCGGTGACGGTATTATTGGCCGCCTTCGCGCGCTCAAATTCCGCGAAAGCCGCGAAGATCGGATCGTCCGCCGCGGCGACGCCAGCAATGGCGGGAAGCCCTGCGACGCGCGCAGCGGCTAGGCCGGCCATGACGGCGCGGCGGGTGGTTTGGGGTCTGCTCATGAGATGGCTCCAGATGCTTATAGGGCGCTTATACGCGCCCAACTGATGCAGTCAGGAAGCCGCCTGGAGCCGATTAAATCATTGTATCAAAGCAACCTTTTTCTGGACGCGAAGCCTTTCAATTGTGAAAGACTATCAGAAGTGCGCGGCGTAGCCGCCGCCGAAGATTTCTTTTACCTGCAATAATCGATCGCGAAGACGTCGTTGGTGAAGGCGCCCGAATATAGGACCTGCCGCGGAAGAGAAGTGACGAGCGTAATGTGCGCGTTCAGGATCTTGCCGTAGGCCTGTATGACATATCCCCCGTTGTCTCTTGTCACGTCTTCGACGGGATAGGCGTCGGTTCGCCCATTGTCGGTTATTGCGAGTGTCGCGCTCGTCGGGGAATAGGCGACCGAGTAGGGGCGCGCATAGAGATTGTCGCCATGGCGGCAAAGCAGCGTCAGGGTCTTTGCTTGCGCCGAATCCGTGAAGCCGAATGCCGCTGCAACCGCAAAGGACGCCGCTGCAATATGTGCTGTCGTCATCCGCGAGCGTCCTTGAAGTTCAGGCCTGAGGCGAGCGTGAATCATGCCCTGTTTCGGGCGGGCCGACAAGCACGCGCTCATGCGTTTCGACTGGACTGCGGACCGTTTGCGGCTTGATGACGAAATCGGCGTCGCTACCATTTTTCGACCAGTCTATGTAACGTCTGCCCGTGCCGCACTGCGGCGGGCCGGCGCGTGGCCAGCCCCCTTGGGCGATCCAAGTCCAACGGTTGTTTAAGAGCGGCGTTTGGAGCAGTGGCTGATCGCCCGGCGGAGCACGCCTCGCGGATCGCTGTCGCCGCGGCGCCCCTCGCGAACAGACGCGATAATTTTCCTTTTAGTCGAACGATGGCCCGTGGAACCTTTTTCAGGAATTGGGCGTTTTTTTAAGGTCACGCTTAAGGGGGATGGTCATGCATAGAGCAAGGGTATCGCTTTTAACCTTTCTGTTTCTGATGGGAAGCGCATTTTCGATCGCGGAGGCGCAATCTTCCCGCGGGTCTTCGGCGGTTAATGCGCTGGCTCAACAATACTCGGTGAGACCAGAGAAGGCCGCATGTTTTGGTTGGGGTCCGTTTTGTCCGCCAGGATTGGTGCGCAGATGCGGCCCTTGGCGTTGTTGGTGTGGTCCCTGCTTTTGATTGACAGGGATGAACTCAAGTGGATCTCAATCATGTATCAGGAGAGAAATTACATGCGAGCGGCGCTCTCAGTTTTACTGGCCGTCGTCTTTCTGGGTATTGAGCTTTTCGCCATCGGTTACGTTTCGGCAAATCCTTTCGGCGGCCCGGTGAGAGTTCACTCGGGTCCAGGACCGAAATGGTCGGTGGTCGGAGAACTCCACGCAGGGGACGAGGTCTCGGTTTCGGACTGCGTCAGGGGCTGGGGTCAGCATGACTGGTGCAAAGTCAGCTCCGCCGGGATTGAGGGCTTCGTTCACGAAGGTGCGCTCGCCCCGTCGGGAGATCGCATTTTCGTCGCGCCCGTTGTTGCGGGCGCGCCCGCCAAACTGAGAAAGAGGCCAGGCTCGGGTTCTGCCGTGGTGGCTACAATCCCGGCATCAGCCCAGGTGCATGTTGCACACTGTACTCATGGCTGGCTCCGCGGCTGGTGCAAAGTTAATTTGGACGGAAGGACCGGTTTCGTCAGATCCGAATCCCTCCGGCGGGGCGTCGCCGCCCAATGAGCTTGCCCTGTCGGGGCCAGCAAAATATTCATGGTGAGATATTCCGCGGAATCGGATCGGCGCGTGGGGAGGGACAGATCCCTGCGCGCCCCGCGCGCCACGATTTTCCGCGATAATTATTCGAAGCGCCGCTCTGGCCGGAGAATCGCGCGCGTGACAAACGCCTTATGGGTTATTGTTGCGACGGCTTTCGCCGCGGCGGCGATCTTTGCGTCGCCGGCGCAAAGGCTCAAGCGCCCTTGATCAAGGCGAAGAACGCCCCGACGAGCGCCAAGGTCGCGGCGAGAATGATAAAATTCTGGGTGAGTTCGAGGGCCTTGTGGGCCTCGGTCAGGACTGCGGCAAAATAGTTGCTGTGCAGCAGAGCGTCCATGTTTGCTCCCAAGTCCGCCACGCGCCGGCGCGGCGATGTCATGAAGGGTCAGACTCCGGCAAGTCCGCGAAGGCTTAGGGCTGCGAGCGTGTCGACGAGCCGCTCGAGCGCGTCATCGTCAAATTTGAGCGAGAAGGGCGGCTGCGCCAGCCGCTCGGCTTCGCGCACGAAGAACATCGGCTGCTGGGCGAGCCACAGCATCGCGAATGTGACGGTCTCCGCAGAGGCGTCCCGCGGCAGAAAGCGCCGTACGACGCGCTCCGCCAAAACGAAGATTCGTGGCGGTGAGTGAGCGACGAAAGCGCTGAAGACCTCGCTCGGCCGCACGCTTTCCCAGGCGAAGATGCGCAAATAGCGGCTGACGCGATCGCGCTTGACGAGCGGCAGGAGAAATTGATGCAGATAGCGTCGCAGCGCGTTTTCCGGCGAAAGCGAGTCGAGTTCTTCAGGGTCCAGGAACGCATTTTCTTCGAAGGCGCGCGTCGCTTCGATCAGCACTTCGCGATAGAGTCCGTCCTTCCCGCCGAAGTGGTAGTTGACAGCGGCTTGGTTGGCGATCGCCCTTTGGGTGATAAGCCGCACCGAGCCCCCGTCATATCCATATTCGGCGAAGACGGACGTCGCGGCCTTGATGAGCGCCGTGCGCGTCGTCTCCGTCGAGCGAGTAGCGACACGCCCCTGATCCAGATTGCTCAATCCTGGTCCTCAAAAATGATAGGCGCTGACGAAGCTCGACACCGCGCCGGTGAGCGATGTCGCGCCGTTCCAAGCCTTTTGTCCGAGCGGAGCCAGTTTTGACGGAAGCCCTCGCGGGTCGAGTTTCGCCAACAAACTCACTTCCTGCTGCTCCGCGTTCTCGCCCGTTGTCTGGGCGGCGGCGGCCGGCGTGGCGTTCTCGGTCGGGGGCGACGGCACCGTCGCCTCGACAGGGATTCTCTTGTCGGCGGAGGTCTTACGCAGAGCGACCAGTTTGGTCGGCTTGACGGGGCTCGTCGCAGTTTTTTCGGCGGGGCTGTCCGTCGACCAGTCGGAGATGCGCTCCTGCGGATAGACGGCAAAGACCGCCGGCGCCAGGGAAACGCCTCCTGTCTCGAAAGACGGGCGCTCCGTTTTCGGAGTTTCGATCCGGTCGATGATTTTGCCGCTCACCGGGTCGGTCGTGAAAACGATGTCCTTCAGCGCTTCGCCGCTCTTCCATTGCGGAGGCAGCAAGGCGACGAGCGAGGTCGCGACGAAACACACCGCGGCGTCGACCAGCAGCCGGCGCGACTTGGCGCTGACCACAGCAAATTTTGTTTCGAGATGGTTCCCCATGGCGAACTTCCGTATCAGACTGACCGAAATTCAAACGGCCGTTTGAAGCGGAATTATGGCGTCGCGACTGGCGGCGAGGCGATGTGCGTCATTTTAGCGCTTGGGGCCCTGGCCTCGGCCCGCGACGGCGGCCGCTCTTCCCGTCGCGCCTTCGCCGTGATAAGCGACCCCTCTCACGATGCGCGTCCCAGGGACCGGCTTCGCCGCTAAATGCCGGGAGCCGGTTTTTGCTTTCGTTCCGCGCCGTTAGGCATAGAGGTCCATTCAAATGAGCCATTCTGGTTTCTTCACCGCCTCCGTCAGCGCTTCCGATCCGGAAATCGCAAAGGCGATCGAACTCGAACTCGGCCGCCAGAGGCAGGAGATCGAACTGATCGCGTCGGAGAACATTGTCTCCAAGGCGGTGCTAGAGGCCCAGGGCTCGGTTCTCACCAACAAATACGCCGAAGGCTATCCCGGAAAGCGCTATTACGGCGGCTGCCAGTTCGTCGACATCGCCGAAAATCTTGCGATCGACCGCGCCAAGAAGCTGTTCGACTGCGGCTTCGCCAATGTGCAGCCGAACTCGGGGTCGCAGGCCAATCAGTCGGTTTTCCTTGCGCTGCTGCAGCCGGGCGACGTCTTCATGGGCCTCGACCTCGCCGCCGGCGGTCACCTGACGCATGGCTCGCCGGTCAATGTCTCAGGCCGCTGGTTCAAGCCGGTGAGCTATACGGTGCGCAAGGACGATCAGCGCATCGATATGGACCAGGTCGCCGCGCTCGCCAAGGAGCACAAGCCGAAGATGATCATCGCCGGCGGCTCGGGCTATTCCCGCATCTGGGACTTCGAAGGCTTCCGCAAGATCGCTGACAGCGTCGGCGCCTATTTCATGGTCGACATGGCGCATTTCGCCGGTCTGGTCGCCGCGGGGCTGCATCCGTCGCCCTTCCCGCACGCCCATGTGGTTACGACCACGACTCATAAGACGCTGCGCGGTCCGCGCGGCGGCATGGTGCTGACGAATGACGAAGATCTCGCCAAGAAGATCAATTCGGCGGTCTTCCCCGGCCTGCAGGGCGGGCCGCTGATGCATGTCATCGCCGGCAAGGCCGTGGCCTTCGGCGAGGCCCTGACCCCGCAGTTCAAGACCTATCAGCAGCAGGTCAAGGACAATGCGCAAACGCTCGCGCAGACGCTCGTCGACGCCGGCCTCGCGATTGTCTCGGGAGGCACCGACAATCATCTGATGCTCGTCGATCTGCGCCCCAAGAAGATCACCGGCAAGGCGGCTGAAGCCGCGCTTGGCCGGGCGCACATCACCTGCAACAAGAACGGCATTCCCTTCGATCCCGAAAAGCCTTTCGTCACCTCCGGCATCCGTCTCGGTTCGCCGGCGGCGACGTCGCGCGGCTTTGCCCAGAGCGAGTTCAAAGAGGTGGGGCGGATGATCGTCGAGGTGCTCGACGGCCTTTCCGCCAAGGGTGAAGAAGGCAACGCCGCGACCGAAGCGGCGGTGAAGGAAAAGGTTCACGCGCTGACCGCGAAGTTCCCGATTTACTGAGCGGGCGCGCTGCGTCGCACGAACTAGCCCTCACCCGACCCCGCTTGGCGGGGCCACCCTCTCCCGCAAGCGGGAGAGGGGAAAGGCGCCCAACATGCGCTGTCCCTATTGCGGTTCCGCCGACACGCAGGTGAAGGACTCTCGTCCTGCCGAGGACTCGTCCTGCATTCGGCGGCGCCGCGTCTGTCCGACCTGCGGCGGCCGCTTCACCACCTTTGAGCGCGTGCAGCTGCGCGACATCATCGTCGTAAAGAAGTCGGGCCGCCGCGCGCCGTTTGATCGCGACAAGCTGACGCGCTCAGTCGAAATCGCCTTGCGCAAACGTCCGGTCGAGCCGGAGCGCGTCGAACAGATGATTTCGGGAATCGTGCGCCAGCTCGAAAGCCTCGGCGAAGTCGAGGTGGAAAGCCAGCGCATCGGCGAACTCGTCATCGAAGGCCTGCGCTCGCTCGACGCCGTCGCCTTTGTGCGATTCGCGTCGGTCTATCGCGATTTTCGCGAAGTCAGCGATTTTTCGGCGGTGATCGATGAATTGGAGAGCGGTGGCGACGGCGCGGCTTTTGCACCGGACGCCGGCGACCCCGAGAAGGCATGACGATCCACGAATCCTTTCCGCAGACGGCGACCGACGACGCCTATATGGCGGCGGCGCTGGCGCTCGGACGGCGCAATCTGGGCCGCACGGCGCCCAACCCCGCGGTCGGGGCGCTGCTTGTGCGTGACGGGGCCGTCATCGCCCGCGGCTGGACCGCGCCGGGCGGACGTCCGCATGCGGAAGCGATCGCCATGGCTGCGGCTGGCGAGGCCGCGCGCGGCGCGACGCTTTACGTCACCCTGGAGCCTTGCGCGCATCATGGGGCGACGCCGCCTTGCGTCGACGCCATCATCGCCGGCGGCGTGGCGCGCGTCGTCACTGCGCTGGAAGATCCCGACCCTCGCGTATCGGGCGACGGCCACGCCAGACTGCGCGACGCTGGGATCGACGTCCTTATCGGTCCGGGCGCCGCGGCTGCGCGCGCCGATCATCTCGGGCATATTTTGCGGGTCACCCGTCGCCGGCCGATGATCACGCTTAAGCTCGCCAGGACGGCGGACGGCTACGCCGCCGGCGCGGCGCATGATCCGCGCCTCCACATCACCGGACCCGTCACTGACGCCTTCACCCATGTGCAGCGATCGCTGCATGACGCGATCATGGTCGGCGCCGGCACGGCGCGCGACGATGATCCGCTGATGACCGTGCGCCTGCCGGGCATGCAGTGCTGCAAGCCGCTTCGCATCGTGCTTGATGAGAAGCTGTCGCTCTCGCCGCGTTCGCGTCTAGCTTCGACGGCGCGCGAAACGCCGCTGCTGGTGATCACTGGCGCCGCCATCTCCGATGAAGCGGTCAAGGCGTTCGAAAGCGCCACTGGCGCGGAGGTCGTCTGCGTCGGAACGCGCGACGGCTTGCTCGATCTGACCAGCGCGCTCAGACTTCTCGCCGACCGCGGCGTCACCCGCGTGTTCAGCGAAGGCGGTCCGCGCGTCGCCGAAAGTCTGCTCGCCGCCGATCTCGCCGACGAGGTGATTCTGCACACCGCCGTCAAACCATTGGGGCGGGCGGGGCGCCCGGCGTTGACGTCGGCGGCGCGCGCGGCGCTCGAGGACGACACGCGCTATCGTCTGATCGAAACGCGCGCGCTCGGCGGCGACGCGATGACCCGATACGCGCGGGTCGACTGATGTTCACCGGCATTGTCACCGATGTGGGCGAAGTGGTTTCGATCGCGCCGCGCGGCGAATTGCGGCGCCTGCGCATCGGCTGTTCCTATGAATCCGACAGCATCGCGCTTGGCGCCTCGATCGCTTGTTCGGGCGTCTGTCTGACGGCGGTCGCCGTCGCCCGTGAAGGCGCGCGAACCATCTTCGAGGTCGACGCCGCCGCCGAGACGCTTGCGGTCACGACGGTCGGAGCCTGGGTCGAAGGAACGCGCCTCAATCTTGAGCGCGCGTTGAAAATCGGCGACGAACTCGGCGGCCATATCGTCACCGGCCATGTCGATGGCGTCGCGCGCATCATATCGCGCGACGATTTCTGCGATAGGGCGCCCGAAGGACGCCCGTCCGAAGAAATAAGCATGTCCAGGTTCTGGATAGAAGCCCCGCAAGACCTGTCACGCTTCATCGCCAAGAAGGGCTCAGTCGCGCTCGACGGCGTGTCGCTTACGGTGAACGAAGTCGACGGCGATCGCTTCTCCGTGCTGCTCATTCCGCATACGCTGGCGGTCACGACACTCGGCGCGCGCCGGGCAGCGGATTCGCTCAATATCGAAGTCGATCTGATGGCGCGCTATGCGGCGCGATTGAGTGAAGTGCGATAAGCTGGCTGACATCCGCTCTGGCTTATGACATAAGGCGCGGCCAACACTTCTGGGCGCGACAACCCTCTCCCGTCGGGAGAGGACCGGAGCGTGGGGTGTCAGATTTGAACGAATGCGCGTGATCGCGCTTTGGCGTTTCGCCCCGACTCTCAAACACGTCGCCGCCCCTCACCCGGCTGCTTCGCAGCCACCCTCTCCCCAAGGGAGAGGTTTGTGCGCATTCCTGGAGTCGCCTGAATGGCAGGTTTTGCACCCGACGACGCTGACTCTGCGCCCGTTCCCGGCGCGCGCATTCTCGTCGTCGCGACGAAGTTCAACGCCCATATCGTCGCCATGCTGCGCGAAGGCGCGCTTGACGCTTTGCGCGCGCTGCAGGCGCAGGCAAAGGTGATCGAGGTTCCCGGCGCGCTGGAGATCGCCACCGCGACCGCGATCGCGCTCGACGACGCCGAGCTTGCCGGCGCGCCCTATGACGGCGTCGTGGCGCTCGGCTGCGTTATCCGCGGCGAGACCTATCATTTCGAACTCGTCGCCAATGAAAGCGCGCGCGCGCTGACAAATCTTTCGGTCTCGCGCCGCATGCCGCTCGGCAATGGCGTGCTCACCGTGGAGAATGAAGCGCAGGCGATCGTCCGCGCGGACCCGAAACAGGGCGACAAGGGCGCCGACGCCGCCCGCGCGGCGCTCGCGCTCGTGCGCCTCAAACGGGGCGTGGCATGAGCGTCGATCAACGCTCGGCGGCGCGTTTGGCGATTGTCCAAGCGCTGTATCAGATGGAAGTCGCCGGCAAGGGCCTCAACGAAATTTTCGCGGAATTCGAATCTCACTGGATCGGGCGCGAGATCGAGGGCGCGCAATATAAGCCGGCCGACGCCGGCTTCTTTCGCGACGTGCTGCAGGGCGTGCTGACCGATCAGGTCGCCATCGACCGGCAGATCGATCGCGCGCTTTCCGGCGGCTGGCCGCTGTCGAGATTGGAGTCGGTTATGCGCGCCGCCTTGCGCGCGGGCGTCTATGAGCTGCGTTCGCGCAAGGACGTTCCGGCGCGCGTCGTCATCAAGGAATATGTTGACGTCGCCGGCGCCTTCTTCGGCCCGACCGAGTCGGGCATGGTGAACGCCGTGCTCGACCGGATTGCGCATGAGGAGCGCGCCGAGGAGCTGAGTTGACAGGAAAGGAGCCTCCGGCTTCCTCGTCCTTCGAGACGCCCGCTTCGATCTCGGGTTTACCCGAGATCGGCATTTGAAGCCCAAGTCGAGCAAGCCCGACTTGGGTGCGTGCTCCTCAGGATGAGGAAGCCGGCGGCACCGAACCCTCGCCCTCATGCTGAGGAGCGAGCGAAGCTCGCGTCTCGAAGCATGAGGGCGAAGCCATGCCGCGCTATAGCGAAGACGACATCATCGCCCGCATCTTCGCGCCGATCGCCGGCGCGGCGGCGCTAGGGCTAAAGGACGACGCTGCGCTGCTCGCGCCGCAAAGCGCGCCGCTCGTGCTCACGACCGACATGGTTGTCGCGGGCGTGCACTTTTTCGCCGACGACGCGCCGGCGCTGATCGCCAAGAAGGCGCTGCGCGTCAATCTCTCCGATCTTGCCGCCAAGGGCGCCGAGCCGATCGGCTTTCTGTTGGCCTTGGCGCTGCCCGCCGACTGGACTAACGACTGGCTCGAAGCTTTCGCCGCAGGGCTCGCCGAGGATGCGCGCGTCTATGGCGCGCCGCTGATCGGCGGCGACACAGGGGCCACGCCCGGTCCGCTGACGATTTCGATCACGGCGCTCGGGCGGGCGCTGCGTTTCGTGCCGCGCAGCGGGGCAAAGCCCGGCGATGACATCTATGTCTCAGGGCCGATCGGCGACGCGGCGCTCGGTCTCGCGGTTCGGCGCGACCCTGCGCTTGCGGAGCACCTGTCCGAAGAAACGCGCGCCTATCTGATCGGCCGCTATCTGCTGCCGCAGCCGCGCCTCGATCTTACGGGCTGGCTCGCCGCCAACGCCAGCGCCGCCATGGATATTTCCGACGGCCTCGCCGGCGATCTCGCCAAGCTCTGCCGCGCCTCGGGGGTGAGCGCGATCGTCGATCTTCCCTCCGTTCCGCTGTCCGGCGCCGCGAGAGAGGCGATCGCCATCGATCCCGCTCTGTTCGAAACGGCGATAACGGGAGGAGACGACTATGAAATCCTCATCGCCTGCGGCAGAGGCGCGGCGCCGCCCGCGCCGGCCTGCCGCATCGGCGAGATTGTGGCGGGTAGCGCGCCGCCGAGCTTCCTTGACGCACAAGAAAAACCCGTTTTTTTCAAAAAATTGTCCTTCCAGCACTTCTAAAAAATAGACGCGCGCCCAGCATTGCCGCCCGGCCACGTTTCTGGCAGAAAGCCCGCCGGAAAGCTGCTGTCCCCGCCCGATTCGCTCGGCGGGGCAGCTATTCTTTTTTCCGTTGCGCGACATCCGTTCGCGGCGACGCGACCAATTCGACCATTCTCCCGGTCGAAGAACGAAAAGGCGAAGCCAAAATGGTTCTGTTTCTAACCATCGTCTTCGGATTGATGTCCATCGTCTATGGCGTGAAGACCTCGCAGGAATTGCTCGCGGCTGATCCGGGATCGGCGCGGATGCAGGAAATTTCGGGTGCCGTCGCCGAGGGCGCACAGGCCTATCTCAACCGCCAATACAAGACCATCGCCATGGTTGGCGGCGTGATCTTCGTCATTCTCGTCATTCTGCTTGGCTGGGCGGTCGCCTTCGGCTTCCTGCTCGGCGCCGTGCTTTCCGGCGCGGCCGGCTATATCGGCATGAACGTCTCGGTGCGCGCCAATGTCCGCACGGCGCAAGCGGCGACGAAATCGCTCGCCGGCGGCCTCGACATCGCCTTCAAGGCCGGCGCGGTCACCGGACTGCTCGTCGCCGGTCTCGCGCTGCTTGGCGTCGCCGTCTATTACGCGATCCTGACCTGGTTCTTCGGCTACGCGCCCTCGGATCGCACGGTCGTCGATGCGCTCGTGGCGCTCGGCTTTGGCGGGTCGCTGATTTCGATTTTCGCGCGGCTTGGCGGCGGCATCTTCACCAAAGGCGCTGACGTCGGCGCCGATCTCGTCGGCAAGGTCGAAGCCGGCATTCCCGAGGACGATCCGCGCAATCCCGCGACGATCGCCGATAACGTCGGCGACAATGTCGGCGACTGCGCCGGCATGGCGGCCGACCTCTTCGAGACCTATGCGGTGACGGTCGTCGCCACCATGGTGCTCGCTTCGATCTTCTTCGCCGGCCAGGAAGGGCTGACCTCGGCGATGGTCTATCCGCTCGCGATCGGCGGCCTTTCGATCCTCACCTCGATCGCCGGCACCTATTTCGTGAAGATGGGCGATGACGACACGCCATGGGGCGCTTTCGCCGCTCCCTATTTCAAGCAGCTCGGCATCGACGATTCGATCATGGGCGCCCTGTATAAGGGCCTCATCGCTGCAGGCGTTCTGTCGGTCGGCGGCCTGTTCCTGGCGACGACCTTCACCGTCGGCTGGGGCGAGATCGGCAAGGCCAATGGCGAAGCCATTCACGGCTATGGTCTGTTCCTCTCAGGCATTCTGGGCCTGATCGTCACCGGCGCCATCGTCTACATCACCGAATATTACACCGGCACCGGCAAGCGTCCGGTGGTCTCGATCGCTCAGGCGTCGGTGACCGGACACGGCACCAACGTCATCCAGGGCCTCGCCGTGTCGCTTGAATCGACAGCCGCGCCGGCGCTCGTGATCGTTTTCGGCATCATCCTCACTTATGAGCTGGGCGGTCTCTATGGCACGGCGATCGCGGTGACGACGATGCTCGGCCTCGCCGGCATGATCGTGGCGCTCGACGCTTTCGGCCCGGTCACCGACAACGCCGGCGGCATCGCCGAGATGGCGGGCCTGCCGAAAGAGGTGCGTCGCAACACCGACGCGCTCGACGCCGTCGGCAACACCACGAAGGCGGTGACCAAGGGCTACGCCATCGGCTCGGCCGGCTTGGGAGCTCTGGTGCTTTTCGCCGCCTACACCAATGATCTGAAGCATTTCATCGAAGCGGGCGTGCCTTTCTTCAAGGGCATCGAAAAGGTCGATTTCGATCTCTCCAACCCATACGTCGTGGCCGGCCTCCTGTTCGGCGGCCTCATCCCTTATCTCTTCGGCGGCATCGCGATGACCGCGGTGGGGCGGGCCGCCGGCTCGGTCGTCGTCGAGGTGCGCCGGCAGTTCAAGGAGAAGCCCGGCATCATGGCGGGCACGGACCGTCCGGATTACGGCCGCGCCGTCGACATGCTGACGCAGGCGGCGATCAAGGAAATGATCGTGCCGTCGCTGCTCCCGGTGCTGGCGCCGATCGTCGCTTTCGTCGTCGCATGGATCCTCGGCGGCAAGGCCAACGCCTTCGCCGCGCTCGGCGCGCTGCTGTTAGGCGTCATCGTCAACGGGCTGTTTGTGGCGATTTCGATGACGTCAGGCGGCGGCGCCTGGGACAACGCCAAGAAATCCTTCGAGGACGGCTTCATCGACAAGGATGGCGTGAAGCATGAGAAGGGCTCCGAGGCCCACAAGGCGGCGGTGACCGGCGACACGGTCGGCGACCCCTACAAGGACACCGCCGGTCCCGCCGTGAATCCGGCGATCAAGATCACCAATATCGTCGCGCTGCTGATGCTGGCGATCCTGGCGCACTGAGCGAAGCGCGACGCGCGATAAGGGGCGGGGGAGACCTCGCCCTTTTGCTTTGTTAGGCGAAGGTCTGCGAATTTTGCGGCGATCGCTGTATGATCGCGTCATGACCCACCCCTTCTATTGTCTGCACACGCATGGCTTCGTTCGGGCCGCCATCGCGACGCCGCATGTGAGAGTCGGCGATCCGGCGTTCAATGTTGCGCGGACGATCGAATTGGCGCGGGAAGCCGATACCCATGGCGCTTCGCTCGCGCTGTTCCCCGAATTGGGGCTGTCCTCATATGCCATCGATGATCTCTTGCACCAGGAGGCGCTGCTCGATGCCGTCGATGCGGCGCTCATCGAACTCGTCGAAGCCTCTTGCGGCATTCACTCGCTGATCGTCGTCGGCGCGCCGCTGCGCCATCGCGGCCGGCTTTATAATTGTGGCGTCGCGATCCTGCGCGGCCGCGTGCTGGCGGTGACGCCGAAGGTCTATCTGCCGAATTATCGCGAATTCTACGAACAGCGGCACTTCTCTTCCGGCGCTTTCATCGCCGACGAAGAGATCGAGATCGCTGGCCAGACTGCGCCCTTCGGCTCCGACACGCTTCTGGAAGCGACGGATTTCCGCGGGCTCGTCATCCATATGGAAATTTGCGAGGACGTATGGGTCGCGATCCCGCCTTCGGCGCGCGCCGCGCTGGCGGGCGCGACCGTGTTGCTCAATCTCTCGGCGTCCAATGCGATCGTCGGCAAGTCGGACTATCGCGAGACTCTCTGCGCGGCGCATTCGGCGCGCTGCCTTGCAGCCTATCTCTATTCGGCGGCGGGGCAGGGCGAGTCGACGACGGATCTCGCCTGGGACGGCGAATCGCTGATTTGTGAAAAAGGCGACGTTCTCGCCAAGGCGCCGCGCTTTTCCGATGAACCGCAGTTGACGCTCGCCGACATCGACATTGGCCGACTTCTCGACGAGCGCATGCGGCAGGGGACATTTGGGGCCTGCGCCGACGTGGAGCAGGGCGCGACGCGCTTTCGCCGCATCCCGTTTGAACTCGCGGCGACTTGCGATCGTGATCTGGGGTTTTTGCGCGAGGTCGGGCGCTTTCCCTTCGTTCCTGCCGACCAAGCGCGTCTCGCTGAGCTGTGTTTCGAGGCGTTCAACATCCAGTCGCATGGGCTTGAACAGCGCTTGCGTGCTGCGCAGATAAAAAAGGTGGTGATCGGCGTCTCGGGCGGGCTGGATTCAACCCAGGCGCTGCTGGTGGCGGCGACGGCGATGGATGCGCTCGGCCTTCCACGCGAAAATGTGCTGGGCTTCACTTTGCCGGCCTTCGCCACGAGCGCACACACCAAGGCGAACGCATGGCGCCTGATGAAGGCGCTCGGCGTCACCGCGCAGGAAATCGACGTGACCGCCGCCTGCAAGCAGATGCTCGTCGATATCGACCACCCCGCTGCGCGCGGTGAAGCGGTTTACGACGCGACTTACGAGAATGTACAGGCGGGGGCCCGCACGTCGCTGCTGTTTCGTCTCGCCAATCGCCATGGCGCGATCGTCGTCGGCACCGGCGATCTCTCGGAACTCGCGCTCGGCTGGTGCACCTATGGCGTTGGCGATCAGATGTCGCATTACAATGTCAACGCCTCGGTCCCCAAGACGCTCATCCAGCATCTGATCCGCTGGTGCGCCCGCGACGCGCGCTTTGGCGCGGAAACGGCGCCAGTGCTTGAGGACGTGCTTGCGACGGAAATTTCTCCCGAGCTTGTGCCAGGCGAAACGACGCAGCGAACGGAGGAAACGGTCGGACCTTACGCTCTGCAGGACTTCAACCTTTACTACGCGACGCGACACGGATTTACGCCGGCGAAGATCGCCTTTCTCGCCTGGCGCGCCTGGCGGCATGAGGCGGCCGGATCTTGGCCGACCGGCATCGCGGAAAGGGACAAGGTCGCCTATGAGCTGTCGGCCATCAAGCATTGGCTCGGCGTTTTCGTGAAGCGTTTTTTCGAGGACAGCCAATTCAAGCGGTCGGCGCTGCCGAACGGTCCCAAAGTCAGTTCGGGAGGATCGCTGTCGCCGCGGGGAGATTGGCGCGCGCCATCGGATGCGAGCGCAGACGCATGGCTACGTTCGCTCGACGACATTCCGTGAACTCACCGAGCCGGCCGCTCCAAAAAGAGCGGTCGGCTCGTGGACTGCAGGCGGTGCGGGTGGCCGTTCAGGCGCGCCGGATCAGGCCGACGACCACCGAGACGATCAACAGAACCAGCGCAAACCAGAACAACAGTCGCGCGCCTTCGACCGCGACCCCGGCGACGCCTCCGAAGCCTAGAAATCCGGCGATGAGCGCAACGACCAGGAACACGACGGCCCAATACAGAAGGTTGCCCATTTTAACCTCCGCGATTCAACTCACGTCCTAGAACGCGCTTACTGTGCCGATGTTCCGAAGCCGAAAAGCGCGGAACTGCGGGGAACGCACTGCCCAGGTCTCGACGCCGCCAAAATTGGCGTTAGAATGGTTGATAGCATCCACGTCACTTGCCCTTGGACGTCATGTGCTATTCGCTTGAGGCAAGCATTACCGCCGGGTTCGGGCTGGGACTGGCCGGTTACGGCATGGTCGCAAAAGCGCTGCGCCACGACAGGCGCATGTTGCTATTCGCCCTGTTTCCGGTGGTGTTTTCGGCGCATCAGTTGGTCGAGGCCGGGGTTTGGTTCACGCGCAGCGATCCGGTGGCCGGCCAGCCGTTTCGATATCTCTATACGCTGATCGCCTTTACGATGTGGCCGGTGTTGACGCCTTTGGCCGCCGCGTATGCGGAATCCGATCCGGAACGAAAGCGCATTTGGCTGAGCATGGGCGGCGTAGGCTTCGTTCTGTCCGCCTATCTCATCGCCAAGCTTGCCGGCGCCGACGGCATCGACTTGTCGGTGTATCGGCATTCCCTCGCCTATGACCCGTTGTTCGAGCGTCCGCCGCTCGTAACCGATTTTCTTTACCTCCTGCTAACCGTGACGCCGCTTATCCTCAGCGATCGCAGGGCGATCAATGTTTTCGGGGTTGCGGTGCTGACCACGTTTTTCCTGGCGCTCGCATTCAATCGTCCGGCCTGGTATTCCGTCTGGTGTCTCGCCGCCGCGGTGTTCAGCCTGGTCATCGCGTTTGCAATCGAGGAGGAGCGCAGCTCCGACTACGACGAACTGGAAATGCAGCGTTAGCGCGCCGCGCCGGGATTCGTCGCCCATTCGATGTAGAGCGTTCGAAGCAGGCGACTCTTCGCGCCCGGCGCGCCTGACCCGATGGGACGGCCGTCGATCGAGACGACCGGCAGGACGAGATTGGAGGCGCTGGTGAGAAAGGCCTCCTTCGCTTCATAGGCCTCAGTCACCGAGAAGCTGCGCTCCTCGAGCGTCAGTCCTTCGCGGGCCGCGAGCGATTGAACGGCTTTGCGGGTGCAGCCGGGGAGAATCGCGGCCGAGTTCGGTCGGGTCACGAGCGCGTCCGCCTTGGTGAGGATGAAAGCGGTTGAGGACGAGCCTTCGGTCACGAAGCCGTCGTCATCGACCATCCAGGCTTCCTGACAACCGGCGTCGAGCGCCGCCTGCTTCGCCAGCACCTGCGCAAGAAGCGCGATGGATTTGATGTCGCGCCGCGCCCAGCGAATATCGGGGACGGTGAGGACCTTCACGCCGGTCTCGGCGGCGGACGAGGCGAGGATGTTCTTCTTCGTCGCGAAGGCGATGAATGTCGGCGTCGCTCCGCTTGGAAAACCGAAGTCGCGATCGCCGGCGGCGCCTCGGGTGATCTGCAGATAGACGAGGCCTTCGTTCAATTCGTTTCTTGCGACAAGTTCGGCTTCGACGTCCGCAATCGTTTGGATCGGTAGGGGACTCTCGATGCCCAGTTGGCGCAACGAATTCTCAAGCCGCGAAAGATGCGCTTCATTGTCGATCAGTCTGCCTCCGATGACGGCGGCGACTTCATAGACGCCGTCGGCAAAGAGGAAGCCGCGGTCCAAAATTGACACGCGCGCGTCGGCAAGAGGAAGGTAGGCTCCATTCACATATGCGATATCAGGCAAGGTCGGCTCCGGGCGCAGGCGTGCAAATCTACCGCAGCGCTTGCGGCTTGTCCCGCCGCCGCTCCGGTTTTATCGATAAGGCTGACGGCCTACATTAGAATGATCTGCGGCTCTCGAGGCCGCTTGTCGAGAAACGCCGCTGTGCGCACGGGCGGAAGGGGAAGTCTTGGGCGAAGAAATCAAGGCGACGGGCTTCACTCCGGCCGACAAGGCGCGTTTCGCCAGCCGCCTTGCGCACGAAACCAGTCTTGCCAGGACGCTCTACGAGCGGGACAAATTTTCGCGCGACGGCCACATGGTGGGTTTCGAAGTCGAAACCTGGATTGTCGATCACAATTACGCGCCGGCCTCGATCAACCAGACTCTCCTCGAAACCCTCAATCACCCGCTTGTCGTCCCGGAGCTGTCGCGATTTAACCTCGAGCTGAATTGCGCGCCGGTCCGCCTCGCCGGCGACGCGCTGACGCAAGCGCACCAGTCGCTGACGCGCCTGTGGGCGACATGCAACGACGCCGCCCACCGGCTCGACGCCAATCTCGTGCTGATCGGCACGCTGCCGACGATCCGCGACTCCGATCTGACGCTGGCCAATATGTCGCCGCTCAACCGATACTATGCGCTGAACCAGGAGGTGCTGCGGCTTCGCGGCGGTCAACCGCTGCATGTCAACATCGCCGGCCGCGACCGGCTTGCCTCCGTCCACACGGACGTGATGCTCGAGGCGGCGACGACGTCGTTTCAGATCCATCTCAAAGCGCCGGCCGATCTTGCGCATCGCTATTACAACGCCTCGGTGGCGGCTTCCGGGCCGATCCTCGCGGCCTGCGGCAACGCGCCCTTTTTGTTCGGCAAGGCATTGTGGGAGGAAACGCGCGTTCCGCTTTTTGAGCAGGCGGTGAAAGTGCCGGGACCGGCCAGAGTGTCCATGGGCTCTGGCTATGTGACGAGATCTCTGATCGAAATCTTCGAGGAGAATTTGCGCGACTATGACGCGCTCCTTCCGATGGCTTTTGACGATCCGCCAGAGGAGATGCGGCATCTGCGCCTGCATAATGGCGTGATCTGGCGCTGGAATCGCCCGCTGATCGGCTTCGACGAGAGCGGCGCTCCGCATTTTCGCGTTGAGCACCGCATCCTGCCGGCGGGGCCGACCTTTATCGACATGATAGCGAACGTGGCGCTTTATCTCGGTCTCGCGCGCACCCTCGCCATGGCTGGAGAGGGCAATGGAGGGCTGGCCTTCAACGACGCCAAACGCAACTTCTATTCCGCGGCGCGTTTTGGCCTCGATGCGCGGCTCGACTGGCCGGGGTCGGGCGAAATCGCAGCCGATCGACTGCTGCTCGAGCGTCTCATTCCCGAGGCCAGGGCAGGGCTTCGCGACCTGGACGTCGACGAAAACGGCTTCCTCGACATCATCGAAGCGCGGGTGCGAACCCGCCAGACGGGCGCGGCCTGGCAGCGAAAAGCGCTTGAGGCGCGCGACGGCGATCTTTATGGCCTGATGGCGGCCTATTGCGAGCGCCAGCGGAGCGGCGCGCCGGTCCATCAATGGGAAACATGAGAAGCAAAGTGACTGACGCGCCCTGCGCCCTGCTCGATCGGCTGCCTGACGGATTTCTCGACTGCCCCGCCAACCGCCTGAAGGACATCCTGCCTCGACCAACCCTGTTCGATCTTCCAGGCCGCGATCCGCAACCGCTGTTCGTCTCGACCCTGCTGCATGGAAACGAAACCAGCGGGCTTGCCGCGGTGCAGGAGACGCTGCGCCGGCAGACCGAGCGCGGACTCAACAGATCGCTCATCCTGTTCATCGGCAATGTCGAAGCTGCGGCGGAGAATATGCGAACGCTGCCGGGTCAGCGCGACTTCAACCGGGTTTGGCCGGGAACGGCGTTTCCTGACGATCCGCTCGCGCATATGGCGCAGTGGATTTACGATTATGTCAAGAAGCGCGACGCTTTCGCCGCCGTCGACATCCACAACAACACCGGCTTCAATCCTCATTATGGCTGCATCAGCAAGCTCGAAGCGAAATATGTCGCGCTCGCGCAGCTCTTCTCTCGCATCGTGGTGCTCTTTCAACGCCCGCGCGGGACCTGCGCGGCGGCTTTCGCCGAGCTTTGTCCGGCGGTCACGATTGAATGCGGCAAGCCCGGCGTCGAGGCTGGCGCCGAGCATGCCATCGAATTGCTGGAAGCCTGTCTCTCGATCACGCAGCTTCCTTGCCACCCGCCGGCCACGCGCGACGTGGAGTTGCTGCGCACGCACGCCATCGTGAAGCCTCCCGCTGGCGCAAGCTTTTCATTTGATGGAACGCCGGCGGATTTTCTCTTCCGTCCGGACATCGATCATCTCAACTTCAGCGAATTGGAGGCCGGCGCCTTGTTTGGCGCACTCGGCGACGGAAAGGCCCGGCTCGACGTCCTGCCGGGCGACGGATACGACACGCAGCCGACCAACTACTTCGATTACGCCGGCGGCGAAATCAGACTTGCGCGTCCGGCCATTCCGGCGATGCTGACGGTTGACCGGCGAGCCGTGCAACAGGATTGCCTGTGCTATCTGATGCATCGCATCGGCATGGACGGCGACGGCAAATAACGCGCGTTCGAAACCGACCTAAGGCTTCTCCGGCTGAACGTCCTCGATGACGTAAAGGCCTTTTGCGTCGCGACTGATCGTGAATTTGATCTTCACGCCTTTGGTCAGGGTAGAGAGGTCGACGCTCGGCGCGACACGAAACGCCATTGTCATCGGCGACATTTCCAAGGCACCCGAGACGGGACCGTGCGTGATCATGATCCGTCGCTCGTCCGCGTCGATGGCCCTGACGACGCCGTCGCCGTGACCGGTCGTCTTGCCCGCCGTCTCCGCGGCCTGGGCGATGACGATGCGCGCCGCATCACGGACCGCCGCGTTGGCCGAGGCGCCGCCGATCCCAGCGGAAACGGCGACGCCGGCCGTGATGAGCCAAAATGTAATACGCGTGGTCTTCATCGCGGCTCTCAGTCTTGTCGCTTTGCGTCGGCTAGGCTTTGCGGCACTCGTCGGCGCACTTTTGGCACGCTTTGCCGCAGGCCACGCATTCGGCGATCTTCGGAAACTTGTCGCACTGTTTCTTGCAGTCCTCGCAAATCAAAGCGACCGTTTTCGCCAGCGCGACGGCGTGCGAAGAGTTGAGCGCCGCCAGCGATGCGAGCGCATTGCATGCAGCGACAAGCTGCAGCGAGGCGTCCGCACATTCGGCCATGCTCGTGTCTTTCATCGCAAACATGCCAATACAGTGCCGAAGGCAGTCATTTCCGGTGGAGACGCATTCGATGGTGGCCTTTTCCAGGTCTTTGTAGAGAGCCGGATGCATATCCTCCATTTTGGCGCCGCTGTTTGTCTCAGCGAACGCTTGGGTGGCGGTCGCAACAGCGGCGGCAGTCCCGACAGCAATAAATTCACGACGTTGCATGGTCTCTCTCCGAGTGGTTTGACTGGAATTCACTGACGCTGACGCGTAGCGCCGATGGAGCAGTTGGGCTCCATCGGGATGGTTGCGGTCACGCTACTTCCGAGCTGCGGGGAAGGATGACCGGCGTTTGCACGATCTAAGGGCCTTTCCAAATCCCTATCTTGTGCGGACGCGGACCCTTGCGGCCGCTTCCAGTTCCGCGCACGCCGCAGGCGGCGTTGAGAGCGCAAAGGCTCGCCTCGAACGCCGCATCGCCTCGGCGCGCTTTGCGCGCCGCCGCGCCAGTATGAACCGTATAAATAGAGCGGCGCACGTTCAGGCAAGGTCCGGCGAGCGCCCTCGAACAAGGCGTCCACAGCGCTCAACGGCGAAATGTGAATCACATCGATGCAGATCATCGCGTCAGTAGCGCCGATGGGCCGGGAAGTTTCTTCGACATCAAGCGCAAGCGGCGCACGCACATTGCGACTCCAGCGGCGGCGCACGCCGCGCTTCAGCGTGTGAGTCCGAAGGATCGGCGTGAAGATTCGCTTGTCATTCATTATCGCTCTTTGCTTGCGCGCGCAACGCCGGCCGCAGGAGTTCTAGCGGCGTTCGATCGCATGCTCATGACACGGGCCTGAGGCTGCGGAACTGCGCCGCGGGGCCGCGTCCCGCTCTGTGGGCGCGGCGTCAGGACAGGCTGGCGCTCGACCGCCGCGCCGACCGTGAGACGATATAGGTCCTGGAATTGCATGGGTGATGAGCGCCGGCGGGCGCCTCAGAGCGCATATTCATGAACGGCGCCTGACGCCATCGCCGCGTCGCTTGCTTGTTTGACCTGCGGCGGGTGCCAGGAAATGTCGCAAATGTTCGAGCTTTTGGCCGCCAGTCATCGGACGTTTGTCGCATTGGCGACGCTGAGCCTTCCCGGCCACCCCCCGCGCCGCTTTACGAGAGAAGAAGCGGGCATCCTTTCGCGGGCCCTCGACTCAGTCGCAAACGGCTATCGCCGCGACCAGCAGATCTATATGAGCCCGATCGGCAGCAATCACGATTTCGATGCAAGAGTCGAACAGATGGGCCTTGTCGTTTCCATCGAAGGTCATGAAGACGTCACGCTCGACTGGAGCGAAACGCGCGCCCTGGCCCAAGTGCTGAGATCGTTCGCGTCTGAATAATCACAGGGGCTTACTTGGAGGTAAGTTGAAACTCAGCGACTACCGGCGCGTGCAGCGACGTTTCAATGAACTGCTTCGCATAGACTTCGTCCTGAAGCCCTTCATTCAAAATCGTGGTTTTGCGCCAGGCGGCGGCGAGCGCAGGCGATGCGAGGAGGTGGTCGATCAGCGTCGGACGACCTGCATGGATGACGGTGAAGCGCCGCGCCGGCTCGACGCACTCTTCCAAAGGGACGAGAACGCGCGATCCTTCGGCGCCGTCATCTCCCCCGCCGCGAAGCAGTCGCGTCGGCGCGTCATGTTCGTCGGCATTGAAGTCGCCGGCGACCGCGATGAGCGCTTCCGGCTCCGCGTCGAACAGCAATTCGGTGAACAGCCGGGCTTCGAGCGCTTGGCCTTCGCGCTTGAGCGCCGCCACGAACTGCCCCTCGATCTGCGCACGGCTTGATCCCAGCCCGCGGGCGGTGGCCACGGGAAGGGCGCGCGGCGCGCGCAGATGCAGATTGACGATATGGAGCAAGGGGCCGTCGGGAAGCTCCACAGACGCGTAGAGCAGCGGCCTGTCCCAGACGATCGCCACCGGCTCGGATCGGGAGCCGTCCGCCTCGCGCGGCGGCGGCCAGTCCCACCGCGCGACGATGTCGTGATGGATCTGGCGGCGCGCGCGCATCGGCCATCGCGAAAGGATTGCAAGGTTATGGACGTCGGCGGGAGCGTCGGTGCCGGGCCTCACCGTCGTCGCCCGATGAAAAGCTTCGTATCTTGTGCTCGTGAGCAATCGTTCCAGCGCGATATATTGCCGCGCGCCGCGCTTATGAATGCGCTGCGCATGGATTTCCTGCAGACACAAGATATCGGCGTCGAGCGCCTCCAGCAGCGGGCGCAGCGCGGCGGTTCGGCGCGCGAAAGCATCCGCCTTGGTCGCGGACCAGTCGAGATTTTCCAGATTGAACGTCGCGAGTCGGAAGCTTTGCATCCGCCGATCATCGCCCGAAGAGTCTGCATCCGCCAGCAGATTGCGCCTCGACGACGTCGACGTTTCGCGGCAATATCGGCGCTATTTCTAATCCGGGAGCGCAATGTGTCCCTATTTGACGGGATTCCCTTTTTCGCCGGCCTCGACCCCGCGCGCAGCGAGCAGCTTGCGCGGCAATGCGTGCGCAGGCGTTACGCCGAGCAGGAATTGGTACTCGATTTCGATGATCCGTCGACCGATGTCTATTTCATCGTCAGCGGCGACGTTCGAGTGCTCATTCGTACCGCCGCCGGCAAGGAAATGATCTTTGGCGACTTCGGGCCGGGCAAATTCTTCGGCGAGATGGCGGCGATCGACGGGGCGAAGCGCTCCGCCAACGTAACAGCGCTCACCAACGCGGAACTTTTGCTGGCGCCGCCGGCGGTCTTCAAGGAAATTGTATTCACCGAGCCGGTAATATGCGAGCGGCTGTTGCGTCTGCTGACGTCGCGCGTACGGGAGCTGAATACGCGCCTCTTCGAGCGCTCGGTGCTAGACCTTAAGCATCGGCTCTATTCCGAATTGTTGCGCATGTCGGCGCCGCGCAAAGGCTCGCCGGAGCAGTCGATCGTCTCGCCGCCGCCGTTTCAGCACGATCTCGCCGCCCGCATCGGCTGCCGGAGAGAACAAGTCAGCCGCGAACTTTCGGCAATGATCGACGAAGGCCTTGCCGAAAAAATCCGCGGCGGGCTCGTGCTCTTGCGCCCGTCGGTTCTTGAAGCGCGCGTACAGGAGGCGCTCAACGAAGCGGAATGACCCGTGTGCGTTCTCGCACAAACAGATGATGAACGACGCGCTACCGTCGCTATGTTGCCGGTAAGAGGCGAAGGCCCCCGGCAGGCCAAGCGATTGGGAGAAGCCAAATGAATCCCGAATTGATGCCGATCGGGCGTTGCGCGGAGATGGCGGGGCTGCGCAGTCACGAACTTGTGTTGGGCGTGAGCCCGAGCGACAAGCACCATCAGATGCTGGCGCGATATCGCCGCGCCGTCTCGCTCGATACGGCACGAGGGCGAGTCGTCGCTGACATCCGCAGCGCCGTGAAGATCGGCGCGGCGCGACGCGCCGCCGACCTGCTGATCGTGCTGCGCTGGCTGCTTGCCCCGGAAGCGTCTGTCGACGAGTCGCGCCCGACCGCACGCCCCCGCCGTCGAATCCTCTCGGCCCGCCGGCGCCGAACGATTGATCCGTCGGCCCTCGCGCACGAGTCGTTGAAGAGAGTCGGCGAAATTGTCCGTCTCTCCGATCGCGGGCGCCGCCGCCGCTAGCCGCGCCGTCGCCTGTGGTTTTCGCGCCACACTAGTGAATTTGTCTCATCCGCTGCTTGGAGGCGGATGAGGATGCACAATGGCGATAAGTCATTGCTGCATAGAGTAATCCGCAGCAAAAGCATCGAGCCGTCCCGGTTTTGGAGCGGAGGCGCGCGCCGCGCGCCAGCTTGCCGCGTCAGGCGACATGAGTCAGCTTCCCCTTGAGCTGACGGTCAGCGCGCGGGGAGCCGTTTTTCCAGACTTTTAGGAAGGTTGCCTTTGATGTTTTCATATAGAGCGGCGACGAGGCTTGTTGGCGCAGTGTTCGCCGCGTTCGCGCTTTTCAGTGCGGCGGCGAGCGCGCAGGAAGACCCGCGGGCCGAACAGGCACGCCTCGCAGCCTATATTCAGCACAATCCGACGGACTATGAGGCGACCTATCGCTACGTCCTGCTGTCGACCGAGCTGCGTGACTACGAGGCGGGAATCGGCGCCCTCGAACGCATCCTGATGTTCAATCCGAATCTGACCCGCGCCCGAAAGGAGCTTGGCTTTCTCTATGCGAGGCTCGGGTCGTATGAGCTTTCGGCCCAGCATTTGCGCAAGGCGCTCGCCGAAGGCGGTCTCGATTCGATCCAAGTTGCGCAGATCGAGGCGCAGCTCCCAGATATCGAAAAACGCACCCAGGCCAACCGCCTCTATTTGCGGATTCACACTGGTCTGCGGGCGCAATCGAACGCCAATTTCTTTCCGACGAACAATCTGTTCCAGGTTGGCGGCGTCGGCGTTGCGTCGGCGGCGTCGCGAAAGTCAGACATCAACGCCTTCCAGATGGTGCAGGCGGCGCATGATCTCGATTTTCAGAATGCGCGCGGCGATCAACTCGAGACGCGAGTCACGGGCTACGCCACCGAGCAGTTTCGCCTGCCGCAATATAGCGTCGCCCTGTTCGCGGGGTCGATCGGGCCGCGCATCCACATCGCGCCTGTTCTCTATCCGGGCCTGTCGATCAAGCCATACCTGACCGGCGCCGTGGCCATGCTCGGCGGAACGAACTATCTGAACGCCGGCGGCGCCGGCATGAGTTTTGGGGCCGAACTCAACCCCGACTTCTGGTTGGAGCCAGGCGCTGAATGGCGGTCGATCTGGGTCAATCCCGCGCCGGGCTACCTCAGCTATTTGGGCGCGTCGCCATACCAGACTGTGTCGACGCTGGCGACGGGCGACGTCGTCACCGGCTATGTGAGCGGGACATACAGACTGACCAATGACCTGCGGTTCGAGGGTCGCGTCGCCTATACCCGCGCCTTTGCGGGCAATCCGCAACAGTCTTCAGATCAGGTCGACGTTCAGGCGATGCTGCGACTCGAGCTTGATCCGCCATTTCAGATCATCCCTCGCAGATGGACAATCGCGCCTTACGGCCGCTTCACGAATCTTGCCTTCGACGCTGCCAATCCGGTGATCAATCCGTTCGTCGCGCGTCGCGACAATGTTTGGATCGGCGGGCTGATGGTCGACTTGCCGGTCTCGCCAACGTTCGGTTTCGCCGGAAACGTCGAATTCGCGCGCAATGATTCCAATTTGCAGAATTTCAAAACCGAGAACGTGTCCGTCAGCTTTGGTCCGACGGCGAAGTTCTGACGGAGACGATCATGAAAAAGCTCTCCGCAGCCGCCACAACCGTTCTGACGCTCGTCGCCGGCCAGGCGCTCGCAGATAATGTCGGAAATGTTGGCGCAGTGAATCAGACCGCGCATGGCACGCCGCCGGGCGCGGCGAAGCGCTCGCTTTCGGTCGGCCTTGGCGTGCAGCGGCGCGAACGCATCGAGACCAGTCCCCAAGGCAGCGCCCAGATTGTCTTCAACGATACGTCGACGATGACCGTCGGCCGAAACAGCGCGATCACCATCGATGACTTCGTCTATTCCGGCGGCGGGCGCGGCCAGCAGGGCGTGTCGATGGCGAAGGGCGTGATGCGCTTCGTCGGCGGCGGCGTCAGTCACGAGGGCGGGGCGAAGCTGCGAACCCCGACAGCATCGATCGGCGTGCGTGGCGGGACGGCGCTGATTCAAATTGGCGGCTCGTGCGGCACGCTCGTCGTGCATCAATATGGCTTTATCGACGTAGGCGGGCAGACGCTCACGCGCTCCGGTTACGGCGTTTGCGCGCCGCGCGGCGGCCCGGTGTCGGAGCCTTTCCTTGTGCCGCCGGAAAAGATCGCCGAAATCATTGCGGCGTTGGAGAGCGGCAAAAGGCAGCGCGGCGGCGCAAAACGCGAGCCGACGAGCGAGGAGGCGCATCTTGCGCTCGGCAACGATCGTCCGCCGGACGTCGTGACTCCGCCGGGGCTGGACGCGCTTGGCCCTGTATGGTTCGGCAATGCGCTGGTCCAGAGCCGCGCCAATGTCGACAATCAGCCTGCGCCGCTGCCGACGCCGGCGCGCCAAGGCGGACATGACGACCATCACGGCGGCGGCGACCACGGGGGTCACGGCGAGGGCGGCCACGGCGAGGGCGGCCACGGTCACGGCGGTCACGGCGGTCATGGCGAGGGCGGCCACGGTCACGGCGGTCACGGCGGTCATGGCGAGGGTGGCCACGGTGGCGGATCCGAGGGTGGTGAAGGCGGGCAAGGCGGCAATTATGGCGGCGGCCAGGGCGAAGGAAGTCATGGCGGCGGCGAAGGCCAAAAAGGTGGCGGCCTGTACGGCGGCGGCCAGGGCGGAGGCGGCCAGGGCGGCGGATCCACAGGCGGTGAAAGCGGGCGAGGCGGCGATTCCGATGGCGGGCAAGGCGGCAATTATGGCGGCGGCCAGGGCGAAGGAAGTCATGGCGGCGGCGAAGGTCAGAAAGGCGGCGGCCAATACGGCGGCGGCAGCGGCTACCACGGAGGCAGCGGACAATATGGCGGCGGCTACGGAGGCTACGATCAAGGAGACGGACCTGTTGCGCTCGATGGGCCTGGCGACTAGTTCTGCGGCTTGGCCAGCCTTGCCGAGCGCTGCGACGACGGCGTAACCGTGATGCGAGGTGGATGTGCTAAACCGGCGTCGCGCTTATCTTCTCGCGCTTATCGCCGCTGCGGTGCTCATTTTCCCTTGGGGCGTCATTCAGCCGCGGGCGCTCGACGATCTGCGTAACTTCGTCTTCGACACGTTCCAGCGTCTGGCTCCCCGCGCGTATGATCCGGAGGCGCCCACGCGGGTCGTCGGCGTCGACGAGAAAAGTCTCAGCGCATATGGGCAATGGCCTTGGCCGCGGGCGCGGCTGGCGGAACTCGTCGACCGGCTGCGCGAATTGGGCGCGGCGTCCATCGCCTTCGACTTCATCTTCGCGGAGCCGGATCGCGCGGGAGCGTCCCAACTCCTCGACGCAATCTCCGACGCCCGCGCCCGCGCCGAGGTGGCGAAGCTCGTCGCCAAGGCGCCGGGCGGCGACCAGCTTTTCGCCGAAGCGCTGTCGCGGGCGCCGGCGACGCTCGGAGTCACTCTTACGGACGCTGTCGTTGCGCCGCTGCCGACGAAATCGGGGTTGGCGATCGCCGGCGACGATCCTGCGCCATTCCTCGCCTCCTTTGCCGGCGCGGTTGGGCCGGAGCGGCGGCTTGCCGATGCGGCGCAGGGGCTTGGCGCGACAAACTGGCTGCCGGATCACGACCAGATCGTTCGCCGGGTGCCGCTCGTCACGCGCGCCGGCGACGTCCTGATGCCTTCGCTGGCGCTCGAAGCCCTGCGCATCGCGCAGGGCGAGTCGGCGATCGTGATCCGCTCTTCAAACGCCAGCGGGCAGACGGCTTTCGGCAAGCAGACCGGCGTGAACGCGATCAAGGTCGGCGCCTTCGAAATCGACACTGGGCCCAATGCAGAGGTTCGGCCGCGCTATTCGCACGGCGCCGCCGCGCGTGACATTTCCGCCAAGGACGTACTCGAACGTCGCGTCGGACGTGATCAAATCGAGGGACGCATCATCTTCATTGGCGCGCTGGCGACGGGGCTCGGCGACGTCCGCGCGACTCCATTGGAGCCGGTGGCGCCCGGCGTGGACGTGCACGCGCAGATCGTCGAGTCAATCGCCGCTGGCGCGCTGCTGGCGCGACCGGACTGGGCGCCGGGACTGGAGTTCGTCGTCGCCGCGCTTGCGTTCGTGTTGATTATGGGTCTGCTCTATGTCGCGCCGCCGCTCGTCTCGGCGGCGGCCGCGCCGCTCATCGTCGTCGGGCTTTTCGCCGGCGCGTTTTATCTGTTCGATCGTCACGGCCTGCTGCTCGATCCAGCCTATCCGAGTCTCGCGATGGTCGGGGGCTATCTCTTCGGCGCCGTCACGCTCTGGCGCGCCGAAACGTCGGCGCGCCGCCACGTGCGTCAGGCCTTCGGCAAATTCGTCGCCCCTGCTGTCGTTGACCGTCTTGCGGAACATCCGGATCGTTTGGTGCTTGGAGGCGAGACGCGTGAACTGACCGTGCTGTTTTCGGACCTGCGCAATTTTTCTCGCATTTCGGAAGGCATGAGCGCACGCGAACTCACACAGTTCATGAACGATTATCTGACGCCGATGACCGACGCCATCCTCGAACAGGAAGGGACGGTCGACAAATACATGGGCGACGCTGTGCTCGCCTTCTGGAACGCGCCGCTCGACATCGACGATCATCCGCGCAAAGCAGTGCGGGCCGCGCTGATGATGCGAGATGCTCTCATTGGTCTCAACAAGCGGCGCGCCGCCGCCGCAGCAACCTCAGGCCATGACGCTCAGCCCGCCGCGATGGGGCTCGGCCTCCATCTCGGGCCGTGCAGCGTCGGCAATATGGGGTCGATCCGCCGCTTCGACTATTCGATCCTCGGCGACACTGTGAACCTTGCGTCAAGGCTCGAAGGCGCCAGCAAGGCGTTTCAGACGGACATTGTCGCGTCAGGCGCAGTGCGCGACGCGGCGCCCGACTTCGCCTGGATCGATCTTGGACGAGTCCAAGTGGTTGGAAAAAGCGAGGCCACTCACGTTTTTGCGATCGCCGGCGATAGCGGCGTGGCCGGTTCCGACTCGTATGTGCGCTGGCACAATGCGCACGATCTCATGCGCCAAGATTATGAGTCGGGCCGATTCGAGGTCGCCGCCGAGCGCGCTTCGGCGTTGGCGAAATCGGTTCCCGAGCCTTGGCTGGCTCTCTATGTCGCTTTGGAGGAGCGATATCTAATGCTGGCGCGGGAGGGGTTGCAGGTTAACTGGTCTTCGGTATGGAAGCTTTCGAGCAAGTGAGGGCTTCGTCCGATCGCGTTTTTTCTCGTCCACCGTGTAGTCGCAAGCGTTACGTTTTCTCTCAGGATCTCTACTCGCGCATGATCTCAAATCTGGTAAAGACTTATTGGGACCTGATCGCATCGAATCACGACCCGAACGCCTTCGCGGCGCTGGACGCCGCCTATCGCGAACCGCAACGCGGATATCACGATTGGGGCCATATCGGCGATCTGCTGGCGAAGCTCGACCACCTTAAGTCGCTGGCCCTGCGGCCCGACCTGATCGCCGCCGCGATCTTCTGGCACGACGCAGTTTATGTCACGCGCGACAGCGACGGTCTGCTCCGTCCTGATGCAGAAAACGTTCGCGCCAGCGCGGAGGCGTTCGAGCGCCACTCCAAATTCGATCGTATGGAATCCGAGGCGATTCATGATCTGATCATGGCGACGGCCAACCACCTCGATGCGGGCCCAACGACCGAGCATTATCCCGGCTTCGCCCGCGACCTCGATCTGTTTCTTGATCTCGATCTCTCCTCGCTCGGCGCGCCATGGCCCACATTCGCGCGAAATCTCGAACAGCTTCGCTTCGAATACAACTGGGTGCCTGAGCCGCTGTTTTGCCTCGGACGACTGCAGATGATCGACACGTTCGCTGCGCGCGGAGATGAGCTTTTTCGGCGCGACGAGACACGAAAGTTGTGGAGCGCGCAAGCGCATGAAAATCTCGTGCGCGCGCAGGACGAATTGCGGCGCCAGGTGGCGCGGCTCGCTTCGACAGCGTAGCTACAGAGCAAGCGCCTCGCGCACCTTTGCCGAATAGCCGTACAGATCGTCGTAAAGCTTCAGCGCGCCATCGTCGTCAACCACGGCGGTGAAATACTGGATGTGAACCGGTATCGGCTTGGCAAGATTGATGCGATGCTCCTTCTTGCCGATCAGGGCGCGCAACCGCTTTTCGTCGTAGTCTGGACTTCCGACCACTTCTTCGGCGAGCTTGAACGGGTCTTGCACGCGTACGCACCCGTGGCTGAACGCGCGCTTCGCTTGTGCGAAGAGTTTTTTCTGCGGCGTGTCGTGCATGTAGACCAGAAGGTCGTTGGGAAATACGAATTTCACCCGGCCGAGCGCGTTCTTCTCGCCCGGCGGCTGCTGAACGATGGCGCGGCCGTTGCGGTAGGTCACCTTGTATCCGCGCGCGCGAAGCTTGGAGAGCTTTCCGCCGGTTTTGGGCTCCAGCTCGTTCTCGACGATCGACTCGGGAACGTTCCAGGTCGGATTGATGACGATGTATCGCATCTCGTCCGAGAAAACCGGGGTCGGCGTTTTGGGCTTCCCAACGATCACGCGCGCGCTGCACGAGGCGATCGTCGCGCGTGAATTTGGTTTCGAACTGCGGAATGTTGACTTCAAGTCGCGTCCCGGCCATTTCGCGCGGCGCCCAGCGCCACCGCTCCATATTGGCGATGATCTCCGCCTCGACGCGCTTCGCCTTGGCTTCCGGAAGCGACGCGAAATTCGTGATCGATCCCGTGTCCGAAGCGCGGGCCGTGCTCGCCTCGCGCTTCGGATGCGCACGCGCGGCGCGCAATTCGGCGAGCTTCACGCGCAAAGCGGCGTAGGCTGGATGGTGCGGATTGAAGGCGGCGAGACGCGCGCCGGCATCGCGCCCAGCGCCGGCGACGGCGTCTAGCGCTTGCGCTGGCTTCGCGACCTTAGGGCGATTTCTGATTTCGTCGGAAATCTTTTCGGGATCGACTCTGGCGCCGCTCGCCTGCGCCGCATAATCGGCGACAGACTCGGACAGGGCGAGTTCGGCGGCGGCGCTCCAGCGAGACGTCTCCTCCGGAGCCTCAACGCGCAAGCCGTCACGATCAGCTTCGCGCAGGGCGCCCATCGCGCTCTTCGCGGACTCCGTGAAGCCGTCCTCGGCCCGCCAGAGCGGCGCGGAATGGCGCTTCTTGTAAAAGGCGGCGATCTCCGACCGCTTGGCCTCTCGGTCGACGCGCGGCTCTTCATTCGTCCAGCTTTGCAGCGCGTCGGTGATCGCTTGACGCGCGTCGGTAGCCTGCTGCTCATCGAGCCGCCGCCGTTCCTCGACCCGCTGGCGCTCATCGATCCGCTGCTGCTCATCAACTTCTCGCTGCGCGTCGGCCGAAGACTGGTCTGACGGCTCGCGTTCCATCGCTGGCGGCGCCTTGCGCTCCATTTCTCTTGAGGCGGGCGCATCGCTCGAGGCGCTCGACATTTGCGCCATCCCGGGGCCGGCGAGCAGGGCGGCTAGAACGGCGAATGGGGCGACCCGGCTGCGGAGCGATACGCGAAACCTGACTCGAAACTCCTGCGACCGTCACAGCGCCTTTCGGCAGACGAAGCGGATGGCCCGTCCGCGCACGCCATAGCCTTCGTCAGTCTCGACGAAGACGCCATGGCAATTCTGCGCGGGATCGGACTGCGCGACCGTCGTCGGCTCCTGCCAGTCGACGGGAAGGATGAACGGCTGCACCGGCGAGGCGGCCGCGGCGACGCGAGCAGGCTGCGATTCCGGCGACTTGACGAGGAAGGCCTTGGCGGCGGCGAAGCTGACGTTGGCGGCGAGGATCGCGAAGGCGATCTTCATTGCGAGCGCGACGCGCACCGGCCGCGAGGCGAAGCTGGTCCTTGTCTTGCGTTGCGTGCCGTTCATTGAGCGGATCATGGCGAGTTCCCCGTTGGCGCTGGGCCTGTACATCCGCCAGATCAGCGGATGGTCGGACCCTATAGCGCCGCTCGAGGAGTCGCGGTGCGCTGGCGCACAGGGCGCCAAATGCAAGAACTCCTCCCGGCCCTTGGGGCCGGGAGGTTGTCTTGTTAGACGTCGAAGCCGCCGTCGCCGCCGCTGTCGAAGCCGCCGCCGTCGTCGTAGCCGGGGTCGTAGTCGGCGTCCTGCGTCCCTCCGGCGTCGTCATAGCCGGCGTCAGTCGCGCCGGACTGGTCGCCGTAGTAGTTGTTGATGACCGTGTCGCCGCCGGCCGGCGCAAAGCCGGAGCCGATGCCAAGGTTGCCCATCCCGCCATAGCCGGCGCCATGGGTGAAAAGGCTGCGGATGCCGTCGGCAAGCAGGACGCCGCCCGCCACGCCTGCGGCGGTGCCGAGCGCGCCCCTCAGGAAGCCGCCGCTTTCAGCCGGAGGCTGCTGCTGACCCCAGCCCTGCGGCGCGTAGCCGCCCGCCACGGGGTTCATGCCGCCCTGCTGGGCGCCTTGAGCGCCCCAAGGTCCGCTCGGACGCGCCGGCTGGGAGGGGTTTTGCGGTCCCGGACGGGACCCGCCCCCGAACAGGTCGCCGAGGAAGCCGCCGGCAGGCTTCGACTCAAGCTCCTGCACGTGCGCTTCGAGCTCTTCGATGCGCGCGTTGGCGCCTTGCAACGCCTGGTCCTGCACGATCACGGTCTGCGCCAGGAGATAGGGCGCGGCAGGCTGGGCCTTGATCTGTTCGTTGATGAAAGCTTCCGCCTCCCGGTCGCGCGGCGTCGAGGCGGCGCCCTTCGTGCGCTCGAACAGACCCGCGATAAGTTGGCGTTCTTCCGGTGACATAGGGGTTCTCCATTGTCGCCGCCCTCAAAGGCGCGGCGCAGATCATATGGCCCCGCAACAAAACGCCGCCAAGGCCCAGGCGCAAGCGCGGCCGATTAAACTTTCGACATCTCCCGTCCGCATCGCATCGGGGATGAAGCGGAAGCCGCTAAGGGCTTCCGTTTCGACCCGCGCTACGACGCAAGCCGTGCGGCGCTTTCGGGGCTCGGGATTTGGGCGGAAATTGTCCAGAAGCGCGCGCCTGCGCTGAACATCTGCTGCGCGTCGGAGAACAGGCGTCGAGTATCCTCTGTCGTCAGTTCGACGTGCTTGCTCGTCCAATCCTGGAGAGCGGCCGCGGTGTCGGAGAGCGAACGCGACGCCGCAAGCTTTGAGGCAAGCTCCGCCGTCAGAGCCGCTTCCTGCTGCATATGCGCCGCCCAGACGCGATTGGCGTCCTGCACACAATCCCAAATCTCGTCGCGCGTCTCGGTGAAATCGTCCAGCCGCCGCCGGCCTTCCGCAGCTTCTTGCGATGCGCGGGCCGGTGCGCTGTCATTGCGCCGCTCTTCGTGCTGGGTCATTTCGCGTCTCTCCGTCTTCGTTTGAAACGCCAGCGCCCCCGAGGGGACTATATAACACCGTCATCAGGAATATCTGTGACGATCGCTGATTTCCGCGCGCTGGCGACGAGCATCTATCGGCGGCTGCTGGCTCGACAAGCGGCGGCCTTTCGGCTATGGACCGGGCCTCAACTAGAACAGCGTCCCGAAACGCTCGTCGGCCAAGCGGCCAAGACGAAACGGCAGGAGTTTACGTGATGAACATTATCGAGCTGCTCGAGGCGGAACACGCCGCCAAGCTCATCGAGGGCAAGAAGATCCCGGAGTTTCGTCCGGGCGATACGGTCATCGTCAATGTCAAGGTGAAGGAAGGCGAGCGCTCGCGCGTGCAAGCCTATGAGGGCGTCGTCATCTCCCGCCAGGGCGGCGGGCTGAACGAGAGCTTCACCGTCCGCAAGATTTCCTATGGCGAGGGCGTCGAGCGCGTGTTCCCGCTTCATGGGCCGCTGATCGACTCGATCAAGCTCGTGCGCCGCGGCAAGGTGCGCCGCGCCAAGCTCTATTATCTGCGCGACCGCCGGGGCAAGTCCGCTCGCATCGCCGAGCGCGTCGAAACCAAGAAAGCCTAGAAAGCGCTTAAGCCTGACCGGAACGAGGAGCGGGGCCGCTGACGGAGTGTCAGCGGCCCTTTTGCGTGAGTCCAGGTTTGCTCGCAGCGCGCTTGCGGGCAAGGCTAATTGCGGTATTTTGACGTTACAGAAGCGCCGGTTTTGGCGCCTGACGCGCGGTTTTGCGTGGGATCGAATGATTATTTTTACGGAGACATTGCTATGGCGTCATTGGCCGCGAAGAGAATCGTTCTCTGCTCGGACGGCACGGGCAACAGTTCCGCCAAATCCCAAAAGACCAATGTGTGGCGTCTTTATCAGGCCCTTGATCTTTCCGGTCCGGATCAAGTTGGCGCCTATGACGATGGCGTCGGGACGTCCCGATTCAAATACTGGGCGATCATAGAAGGAGCGTTCGGCATCGGGCTGAAGCGCAACGTGCTCGACCTCTATAAGTTCGCCTGTCGAAATTATCCCAATCCTAATGGCGTCGCGCCGAAATCCGACGTTCCTCCGCCAGATATATACGGGTTCGGCTTCAGCCGCGGCGCTTTTACGATCCGGCTTTTGGTCGACTTCATGATCCATGAAGGGCTGGTCTGTTATCGCTCCGAGGAAGAGCTGGAGCACAACGCCCGCGCGGCATATCGGAATTACCGCCGGAAGGCGTTTCCGGCCAAGTTGCATCTGCTCACATGGGTCGGACGCCCTATTCGCGATTTGCTTTTCTGCATCAAGGACTCGGCGCTTGGTTTCCAGCCGTATTCGGTGGTTCAGGAGCAAACCAAAACCGCAGGGCGCGCAGACATTCGCATCAAGTTCCTCGGACTATGGGACACGGTCGAGGCCTATGGTCTACCTGTGGCGGAACTCAAGGATGGCGTAAACAAATTCCTTTGGCCGCTTGTCTTCGGCAACCTGCAGCTCTCCCCAAATGTGGATCGGGCGTGCCACGCTCTGGCGCTCGACGACGAAAGACAGACCTTTCACCCGCTGCTTTGGGAAGAAGCATCTGAGAATCCCCAAAAAGCCGGACGCGTTACGCAGGTCTGGTTCTCTGGCGTCCATTCCAATGTCGGCGGGGGTTACCCCGAGGATCAACTCTCCTATGTGCCGCTCGAGTGGATTTTGAGCGAAGCGAAGGCGCATGGCCTCGCTCTCGATATGGGCGTCTTTCGTCAGTATGCGGACGCCAAATCGCCCTTTGCGCGACTCTATGATTCCCGGCAGGGGCTTGGCGCATATTACCGCTATGGTCCACGCCAGATTGCTTTGCAAAAAGACCATCAGGGCAATGATATCCTGCCGATTATCCATGGAAGCGTAATTACGAGGATGGTGCGGGGAACTGACGATTACACCTCGGTTCCCCTGCCTGGAAAGTTCTGGGTTCTCGCGCCCGATGGCGAACTCCTGCCGGGAGAATATGACGGGAATATTCCGGCCCTCGACGCCACAAAACGCTCGCCCGCCAGCATTCCCAGTCCGTTGGCCGATCCGAAAAAGATCGCCGCGGAAAAGGCGACGCTGATCGAAACGATCAAGCAATTGCCGCGAAGCGCGGACAGACAAAAATCAGTTGAACTCGTCCTCGACACGATCTTCTGGCGGCATGTCCTTTATGTGTTGACGCTTGCGCTCACATTGTATCTTGCGGCCTTTCGGTGGATTGGTGGAACCTTTACGACAGTGGCGGGCCACGTGTTGAAAAGAATTCCATACGTCAACGAAGTTTGGGAAAATTTAAGTCGCGCTGGCAACGCCACAACCGGCGGGGTCATAAGGCAAGGAGCCGATGTCGCTGGCGGGCCGATTCCCTGGTTCAATCCCTGGATTGAACAGTTTCAGAAGCATCCTGTTGAAGCGTTCCTTGTGGCAGCGTCGATCGTCGTCTGCCTTCGGGTGAGTTCTGCGTTGCAATTACGTATCCACGACCTTGCTCGCGCAGGGTGGAACGAAGAATTTCGAAAGGCATATGCTAGTTCGAGAAAAGATGCGAAGCACGCCGTCATTGCACGTGCGGCGATTTGGATTTTCGTGCCATTTATTGGCGGCTTCCTGGCCGCTTGGAGGGCCGCGCCGCCCTGGATCGTGAGCGCTCTGTTTGGCGCAAGTGGCATAGCCGCGGTCTTTGCGCTGTTCTTCCTGCCGCGTATATTGGAAGACGCTGAAAAGAAGGTCATGGCTTTCGAAGCAACGCGGGCTCAGCTTGTTGCGCGCTTTTTGAGGACATTCCCGCCATTTCGGTACGGCTATCCTGCAATCACCAAAGGCGTTGTTCCTGCTCTTTTTGCTATTACGGTCGTTGCGGTCAGCGCGCTGCTAATCAACCGCGTCGCCTATGTCGGAGTGAGCAGCACCAATCATTTTTGCAAGTCTTCGGGGAGCAACGCGAAGGTCGTTGAAGGGTCGGCGGAGGCGGCCGATTTCAGCGCCAATCAAATATGCTGGCCCACGAAATTGAAACTCGAGCAGGGCAAGACTTATCGAATTACGCTTACTTCAAATGGAGACTGGTTCGATCGAAGTTTCCGAACGGACGTGATCGGCTTTCACAATTCACGTAGTCTGATCCATGAATTGTATGCACCATTTAAGCGGTGGCCCGACTTGAACTGGTTCACACCGATCATCCGTGTGGGCGAATGGGGCGGACAAGAATATCCGCTCGTGGCGGGTCAGCAAGAGCCCAACAGCTATAATCAATGCGTCGCGGAAATCGAATATGAAAAGACCGCGTTCTATTTTGACGCTCCACTCACCGATGAATCAGCGAAGCGCCTGCAGGCCTGTCCGCCGACGGCTTCGACAGGACTTTTCGTTTCTCGGGACATTACGCCTGAACAAACCGGCGAACTTTTCGTTTATGTGAATGACGCCGCGCTGATGCTGCCGTTTCTCGCGGATTTTTTTACAGCGAACAACCGCGGGACCGCGACAATCAAGGTGGAGCGATTGGATCAGAACGTCGCGAGTTCGAGTTCGCCCGCTAGCTCTCCAGCGGGGCGTTGAGGATCCAGCGGTGGCCGAAGGGGTCGCGCAGAGACGCGTAGCGCGTCCCCCAGAAGGAATTGGTCGGGGCGGTTTCGATCTTGCCGCCGAGCTTGGTCACGCGGGAACAGATGTCGTCGACTTCCTGGGCCTTGTCATATTCGAGGCTGATGGAGATCGTCGAGTGCTCGCCGGGCATCGGCACCCGGGTCTGGCCGAATTCCGGAAAGACGTCGGCGAGCATGACCGAGCCGCCGTTGATCAAGAGTTCGCAATGGGCGATGCGCAGCCCGTCGACCGACGGCATGAGGGCGCGCTGCTGGGCGTCGAAGGCGCCGGTATAGAAAGCGATCGCTGCCGCGGCGGGGCTGACGGTCAAATAGGGCGCGACCCTCGGACGTGGTTGTTTCATCAAATTTCCTCCGCCGGGGCGCGCAGCGGATCGCCCCAGTCCTTTCTTCGAATCTTTTCGTAGCGCGCCTTGTCGCGCTTGGGAATGAATGTCTCGCGGAATGCTTTATCGGCGCAGAGTTTTAGGGAAACGCCTGCCTTGCCGGCGCGCGGCGGGCCGATGATTCGCGCCGAAGGCGGAGAAAGCCCGCCGAGCCGTCCGACGGCGAGATAGGCGAACTTTTCGTCCTCGAACGGGACCTCCGCGTCTTTCAGCCGTTTGTGCGCGCGCCGCCGCGGCAGCCGCACCGAGAAATGGCACCAGTCGGGCGTGGCCAGCGGACAGGGCGCGGCATGGGGGCAGGGCGCGAGAATATTCGCGCCCTGCGCGACGAGGCGGCGCCGCACTTCCATGAGCCTGGCGTGGTCGCGCGGCGTCCCCGGCTCGACGATGACGAGTGCGCCGCTCGTTTGCGCCCAAAGCCGATCGACGGCGGCCGGCAGCTCGGATTCGGCGATTTCGGTCAACGCATAGCCGGCGACCACGAGGTCGATCTGGGCGGCTGCAAGCGCGTTTGGCTCGGCAAAATCGGCCTGGATGGCCTCTATCACGGCAGGCGCGCCGCACTCCTTCATCAGTTCGGTCGCGAGGCATAAGAACAGCGCGCTGCGGTCGAGGAGAGCGATCTGAGCGACGCTCGGCCATACGGTCGCGGCGGCAAAGGCGGCCGCGCCAAGACCGCAGCCCGCGTCGAGCATGAGCTTGGGCGCAAAATCGGGACTTTCCTCCTTCAGCCGTCCGAGCGCCGTTACAATGGCGGCGAAAGTCGCCGGCATGCGCGTCGCCGCATAGGCCAGAGCGTCGGTCTCGTCGCGGATCGTCTCGAACGTCGGCCGGCGCGCCCGATAGCTCTCCGACAGCAGGCGCGCCCTTTCGCGCAGCACGACGTGCGCGCGGCCCGCGAGCCGCGTCTCGATCGCCGCCGCAAGCGGCACAGGAAGCTCCGGAGAGGGCAGGCTCATCGGGGCCTCGGAGAAGGGCGCTCTTCCATGGCGCTTGCGTAACGGGTAGAAGACCCTCAATTCAAGGGGACGACGAGACGCGGCGCATTCACTCGTCCTCATGCTGAGGAGGCTGCTCGCAAGTCGGGCTACCCGACTTGCGCATCGAGCGTCGATCTCGGGCAAGCCCGAGATCCGAGAGGGCCGTCTCGAAGTACGAGGGCGCCGCGCGTGATTTCCTCGTCCTTTGAGACGCGGCCTGCGGCCGCTCCTCAGGATCAGGAAACCAAGTAAGCGCGCCGGATCGTGACAAGCCGGCAAAAGGAAGAGTTAGACAAATGTCCGCCAACGCCGCGCCCCGCACGCTCTACGACAAGATCTGGGACGACCATGTCGTCGACCGCCAGGACGATGGCGCTTGCCTGCTCTATATCGACCGCCATCTCGTCCATGAGGTGACGAGCCCACAGGCGTTCGAGGGCTTGCGTATGGCGGGCCGCACGGTGCGCGCGCCCCAAAAGACGCTCGCCGTCGTCGATCACAATGTGCCGACCACCGACCGTTCGCTGCCGATTGAAGACCTGGAGAGCAAGGCGCAGGTGGAGCAGCTGGCGATCAACGCCAAGGAATTCGGCGTCGAATATTTCAACGAGCACGACAAGCGTCAGGGCGTGGTGCATATTATCGGGCCGGAGCAAGGCTTCACCCTGCCAGGCATGACGATCGTTTGCGGCGACAGCCATACCTCGACTCACGGCGCCTTTGGCGCGCTCGCGCATGGCATCGGCACGTCGGAAGTCGAGCATGTGCTCGCTACTCAGACGCTGATCCAGAAGAAGGCCGCCAATATGCTCGTGCAGGTCGACGGCAAGCTCGCCGACGGCGCCACGGCCAAGGACATCATTCTCGCGATCATCGGCGAGATCGGCACGGCAGGCGGCACCGGACATGTCATCGAATATGCCGGCGAGGCGATCCGCGACCTCTCCATGGAAGGGCGCATGACCGTCTGCAACATGTCGATCGAAGGCGGCGCCCGCGCCGGCCTTGTCGCGCCGGACGAGAAGACTTTCGCCTATCTCAAGGATCGCCCCAAGGGTCCACAAGGCGAGGCCTTCGACGAGGCGTTGCGCTATTGGCGGACGCTGTTCTCGGACGAGGGCGCGAACTTCGACAAGGTGATCCGGCTCGACGCGAGCAAGCTCCCGCCGCTCGTCACCTGGGGCACTTCACCGGAGGATGTCGCGCGCATCGACGGTCTTGTGCCGACGCCCGATTCCGCCAAGTCGCCGCAAAAGCGCGCGGCGATCGAACGTGCGCTGGAATATATGGGTCTCAAGGGCGGCGAGCGGATGACCGACATCGAAATCGACCGCGTCTTCATCGGCTCCTGCACCAACGGCCGCATCGAAGATCTGCGCGCGGCGGCGAAGGTGGTGGATGGCAAGAATGTCGCCGAGCGGGTCAACGCGATGGTCGTGCCGGGCTCGGGTCTGGTGAAGGCGCAGGCCGAAGCCGAAGGCCTCGACAGAATTTTCACCGCCGCCGGCTTCGAATGGCGAGAGCCCGGCTGCTCGATGTGTCTGGCGATGAATCCCGATCGTTTGGCGCCTGGCGAGCGCTGCGCCTCGACCTCCAATCGCAATTTCGAAGGTCGCCAGGGTTTCAAGGGCCGCACGCATCTCGTCTCGCCGGCGATGGCGGCGGCGGCGGCCATCGCCGGCCGTTTCGTCGACGTGCGCAACTGGCGGTAGACTGGCGGCGCTGACGCAAACGGAATCAGTCCCCGTCGGGACCGGAACCCTCTTCGTCCCAATCGGGATTGCGGCGCCACTCGTCGTCGCTCCACGGACGAGGATCGCGCCAAGAGGGACCGCCGCGACCCCACCAATCGCCTTGGCGCTGCTGATCAGCGCGTTCGTCTGTCAGGTCCTGCTGGCGATCGTCCGCCTTACGCGCGACGCCTCCGGACTCCGGCGCGAGACGGCCCAGGGCTAGAGCTGAAGTTGCGGAGGTCACGAAGACAAAGCCGATCGCGCTGAGCGCGAGCGCTGCGACCAATAGCTTGTTCATGTGGATCTCCTTTAATAATGATCCCTTGCCTGAACATTGCATCCCGCCGAATGTTCCGGCGCAGCCGCGCGGTTTCGCGCGCAATGTGATGTGACTATGACGGAACAGGAATGGAGCCGGTTGAGACCGCCGACGCTTGCCGATATCGAAACGCTCGCCGACGCGGCCTATGCCGCTTTGCCAAGACGCTTCACGCGGCTCTGCGAAGGGCTTGTCATTCGCGTCGAGGATTTTCCAGACGAGGAAACGCTCGACGACATGCAATGCGAGAGCGAGTTCGATCTCTTGGGTCTTTTTCGCGGGCGCGGCCTGACGCAGGGCGCGCATCTTTCCGAGACAGGTGAGCAGCCGAATATGATCTGGCTCTATCGGCGGCCGATCCTCGACTATTGGGCCGATAGCGAAGACACGCTCGAAACGATCGTCACGCATGTGCTCGTGCATGAGATCGGCCATCATTTCGGATTGACCGACGACGATATGGAGGAGATCGAACGGCGCGCCGAATAGCGATCAGGACGTGGGTTCGGCGAGCAGCGCGCCGATGATCGCGCCGAGCGCCATGTCGTCTTCCTGCCCGAAGCCGTGATGGCGAATGCCGCCGTCGCGGCCGATGAGGATTACTGTCGGCGTCCCGCGCATTTCATAGCGCGCCATGGTGACGGGAATCGGCCCGTCCTCTCCCGCTTGATCGACGCCGATCGGGAAGCTCAGCCGATATTCATGGATGAAGGCTGCAAGCGATACGGGCGTCATCGCCGCGTGATGTTCGAACACCGTATGCAGGCCGATGACCGCAAGATCGGAACTGCGGAACAGCGTATGGGCGCGCTGCGCCTGCGGCGTCCCATGGGCGACGCAGCCGGGACACAGCATCTGAAAGGCGTGAAGTAAAACGACGCGGCCGCGCAGGTCCGCAAGCGCGATCTGCGCCGGCGTATTGAACCATTGCGACACGGCGAGTTCCGGCGCTTGCAACGATGACTCCCTGGCGCGCCCATGTCTCCCCTGCGCGCCCGCTTTTCAGTTAGCGCGCCTCTCGCGTAATGACATGAGGATCACGCCTGTCGATCGTCATTCAAGCCTATCGTCATATACCCTTCGCGCTCGAAGGCTTCCCTTTCGAACGGAATATTGCGGTAGGCGGCGTCGTGATTGCGCAGGCGCCAGAGGTTTGAAAGATAGTCGCGCAGATAGATGAGATAGAAGCGCGCGATCCCGTGCCGGTCGATCTGCTCCTGATGAATGAGCTCATGCCGAAAGAGCGTCGGCGGGACCTCCGACTCATCGCCCTTGAAGAGAATCGTGCGTCCCACCACCATGCCGCGGTAATTCCGCGCGAGCGGCAGTTTGAAAATCCAGTGGCGATAGCGCACCCGGGGCGCTTGGCGGGGGCGGGGTTGGTTCGATTGCATGTGAGGCAGCCGAATTTCAGGCGGAGGCGCGAACAGGCGCAGCAGCGCGCATCCTAATCGCCTTGTCCAGAACCATAACCGCCGTTCCAGCCGCCATAGACGCCGCTCCAGCCGCCGCGGCTCCCGGAGTCGCCGCTATTGCCTCTCTCTCCGTGACCGCTCCTTCCGCTGTCGGCGCTCCAGCTTTCGTGACCGCCCGAGCCGCCGCCGCGGCAGCGCCGCTGCGGACCCTGCGGGGTCTGCGCCATCCAGCAGCGCTGTAATCCGCCGCCGGCAAGCTCGGTCTGCGCGTCGGACAGGGGCGATTGCGCAACCGACTCGGCGAAGGTCGGAGCAGTCGTCGCGACGCAGCCGGCGAGGGCGAAAGATATGAAGATGGGTCTGGTAGTAAGGCGCATGTCAGATGGCTCCGAAATCAGCGCATCGCGCGACGATGGGACATGGGCCCTGAAATGGGCAGGAATGAGAAGCCGAGCTTGGGCGTCACTGGGCGAGGAAATGCGCGGGGCGGCGACCACGTCTCGCGGGCGTGCTGACGTAGCCCCTTAATTGCCCGGACACGGCCCACCCTTAAGATAAGGGTTAGGAGTAATGCCGTGTCTATGACTGGTTCTTTTCCGAAAGCCGAAATCCTGACCGACCCGCAGCGCCGGCGGCGGT
>NZ_JAKFWS010000072.1 GCF_021731785.1 Methylocystis sp. | reverse complement strand
GTCGGACCGTCCTCGATCATGCGCATGAGCGCGGCGCGATGTTCGTTCTTCAAGAGCGACGGTTGACCCGGCGCCTTGCGGTCAACGAGGCCACTCTCGCCATGCGCATTGAAGCGCAAAACCCAGTCGCGAACGACCTGGAGCGTCACGCCGCCAATCTTCGCCGCCTCGCCGCGCGGCGCGCCGTCGTAAATTGCGGCGAGCGCCAGGAGCCTGCGTGCCTGAGGCCCATCTTTCGCGCGCTTCGCAATCGCCCGAAGCGCATCCGCGTCAAAGTCTTCCCGCAGTCCAATCGCAGCCGCCATGGCGAACCCCCTGGAGTTCGCCAACTAGAATCAGACGAAAGCCGATTCGTGAAGACCCAATGAGTCTGCTTCAATGGGGATCGGTATAAGCTGTATTTGTGGCCGCCACACTTCGACTGGTGACAAGAAATGACCGGTTTCGCATGTTGCGAGCGATAGGGCTTCGCTGCGCGAGAGCCGGATTGTGGGGCGCGCTTTGCGTTCCATTCCGAATCCCGATTTTTTTCTTTTGTTTTTGCGAAACTGACTGCCATATTGCTCGAAAAACGGACTGGTCAAAGCTTCTCTGTTCCGCCAATATATAGCGAGTTTGTTCACGCCTCGCCGCTTGCGGGCGAAGGCGGTGCCGGTCTTCGGCGCCGAACCAATTGTCTGGAGCAAAGCGCGGCAGATCGCATCATCTCTCCGGGTCGATTGGCGGAGGCGACGAAAAGCGTCGTGTCGCCCCTCTCTCGCATCTTCGTTCCTGGAGCGAATCAGAGCGCGGCAGATGAGGATCGCGACCCGCGAAGGCGAGGCGTTACGAGACCGCGCGTTCGGGAACAGCGCGATCCGAGGTCGCCAAAGGACGCCGCATTGCACGACTTTCTGTCCGCCGCCCTTGTCGAATTGTCGCCTGCCGAATGGACAGCGATATGGCTCTCCCTGCGGATCGCGACCGTGGCGACGCTCGCCAGCCTGCCGTTTGGGATCGTTACGGCTTATGCGCTGGCGCGCTGCCAGTTCCCTGGCAAGACTCTTGTCAACGGCATCGTTCACCTGCCGTTGGTGCTGCCGCCGGTCGTCACCGGCTTCGTCCTGCTGATGCTGCTCGGGCGCAAAGGCGTTTTTGGCCCCTCTCTTGCGCAGATCGGCATTGTTTTCTCATTTCGGTGGACCGGCGCGGCGGTCGCCTGCGCCGTCATGGGATTTCCTTTGATGGTCCGCGCCATGCGGCTTTCCTTCGAGGCGATCGATCGGCGCATGGAATTGGCGTCGGAGACCTTGGGCGCGAACCGACTATGGACGTTCCTATTGGTCAACCTCCCTCTTGCAGTTCCGGGGATCATCGTCGGCGCCATTCTCGCTTTTGCAAAGGCGCTGGGAGAATTCGGCGCGACCATCACCTTCGTCTCGAACATTCCCGGCGAGACGCAGACGATTTCAGCGGCAATCTACAGCTATACGCAGGTTCCGGGTGGCGATGAGAGCGCGATGCGTCTGACCATCGTCTCGATCTTCATTGCGCTTTTCGCTCTCACGGCGTCCGAGATCGTTCAGTGGCGCGCAATGAAGCGCCTCGGACGCGGCCAATGATCGAGGTCGACGTCAGACTAAGGGCAGGCGCGTTCTCTCTCGACGTCGCTTTTGCAAACGGCGCAGGCGTAACGGCGTTGTTCGGGCAATCCGGCTCGGGAAAATCGCTCACGCTCAGCATCATCGCCGGATTGATCAAACCGGACGAAGGATACGTCAGGCTGGATGGCGACGCGCTTGTCGACGTCGAAAGAAATGTTTTCGTTCCGGTGTCGCGCCGACGCGTCGGCCTCGTCTTCCAGGATTCCAATCTCTTTCCCCACCTCAGCGTAAAGCAAAATCTCTTGTACGGCCGTTGGTTCGCGCCTCGCGGAGAGCGCCGGATCGAATTCGACGCCGTCGTCGAAACCTTGGGGATTGCGAAACTCGTTTCGCGCTCGCCAACCGGTCTGTCGGGCGGCGAGAGACAACGGGTGGCGATCGGCCGCGCCTTGCTGTCTTGCCCAAGGCTGCTTCTCTTGGACGAACCGCTGGCGGCGCTCGATATCCCGCGCAAGCTCGAGATCTTGCCATTGATCGAGCGCATCAGGGATGAGTTTGATGTCCCTATCGTCTATGTCTCGCACGCTGTCGAAGAGGCTGCTCGTCTCGCCTCCAGCGTCGTCGTTATGGATGGCGGACGGGTGAAGTTCGTCGGCGATCCCGCCGACGCCTTCAATCGACTTGCCAACTCGCCCGCAACCAACCGTTTCGATCGTTCCTCCGTCCTGACGGCTTCGATCGACGAAGTTTCCGCCCTATATGGATTGACGAAGCTGAGACATCCGTCCGGAACAATCTGGATCGAAGGTTCCGCAGGCCGACCCGGCGGCGTGGCGCGCGTCATTGTCAACGCGACCGACGTCGTGCTCTCGTTGCTTCCGCCTCAGGAGATCAGCGCCAGAAGCGTTCTTTGGGGCAAGGTGGCGAATATCCAATTCGAAGGGCCGATCGCGACGATCGAGATCGAGCTCACGGACGACGGACCGCTTCTGGCGACGATCACCAGAGGCGCTCTGGAAGATCTGTCTCTGAAGGAGGGCTCTCAAGTCTATGCGCTGTTCAAGACGGCCGCGCTCGACGAGCGGTCGATTGGCGTGGCCAACGCTTGAGGGCAGTGGCGCTATCCTACCGGTTTCGCGAGACTGGATTTGCTTTGCCGGCGAACTGTCGGAATAGCCCGACGTCGGCGCTTTGGCGATTTGGCGTCGGGGGCCAGTCTCCGGCGGCGGAAGCGATGGCGCATTGAACGCCGCGCCGGTCCGATCACCTTCGACTGGCGGAAGGACGGAGAAGATTGATGAGCGGAGATATCGGTCCCTCTGCCTTCTTCAAGGCCGCCTCGCGCGCGTTCAGCGATACGATAGACTCCTGCCGGACGCGCCCGGAGCTTGTCGCGCTGCTCTGAGCGCAGGCCTTTGACAGCTTTACGAGAAATGTCGCGATTCAGGCGGAGGGCGACCCGGTTTTGGCCTGCCATGGAGAATGCGCGGGCTGCTGCCGCCTGCGCGTCGTCGCTACGGCGCCAGAAGTCTTTCTGCTCGCGCGCTTCATCTCTTTGAACGCCGACGCCTTCGCTGAGCGCGGAATCTCGCTACGCGAGCGGGTGGCCCACGCCGATCGGGCGCTTGGCGCGCTGTCTGAAGAACAGCGAATGGCGGCTCAAGTCGCGTGCCCGCTGATCGAAGGCGAATTATGCCTTGGCTATAAAATCCGTCCGCTTGCGTGCCGCGGCCACGCAGCGTTCGACAAGGCGTCATGTCTTGCGGGCTGCGCGCGGCGAAGCCGTTGAAGCGCCGATCTCAACGCCGCATCTCGTCGTCCGCAGCCTCGTCCAGAACGCCTTGATGGCGGCGTTGCGGCGCGCCGGCTTGGCGTGGGGACTTTACGAAGTCAACAGGGCGCTAAATGTCGCGCTCTCGGTGCCGGACGCGCTCGACCAATGGATTTCGGGAGACGATCCCTTGACGTCCGCCCGAATTCCCGACTTCGACTTGATCGAAGCCGCCGCGATTTTTGACGCCGCCGGCGCGTGAACCTTGCGCACGGCCGAACCGTAAGCCGCGACAGAAGCGACGGCCGGCGTTAAGCTCGCGTATCTAAGCTCGATCAGGGACGATCGCCTTGGGCGAAGAGTCGCGCACGGCTGAGAAGGACGATGGCGGCCGCGATGTTTCATCGCGTTTCGTTCAGCTGCGTGCGCGGGGGTTGGTCGAAGGCTTGCGCAGGTCGCTCGAGCAGGAACGCGCGCTGCGGCGTCCCTTTCTGTGGCTGATCGTCGCTGCTGGCGCCGGCGTCGTGCTCTATTTTTCGGCCGAGCGCGAGCCGTCGCTGGCGCTATGCCTCTGCGCGCTCGCAGCCTTTGCGCTCCTCGCTGCGCTTACCCGCAGCCATGCGCGTGCGCGTGCGCATGCGCATGCGCTGTTTCTGGCGCTCGCTTTCCTCGCCGGCGGATTCGCGGCCGGCGCCTGGCGAACGGCGCGGGTCGCCGCGCCGATCGTTCCGCGGGTCGGGATCGGCGAGCTGACGGGCTTCGTCGAGGAGGTCGATCTGCGGCGCGCCGGCGCGCGTTTCATTTTGCGCGTCGCGAGCGCCGAAGGCTTTCCCGATGACGTCGTTCCCGCCCGCGTGCGCCTGACAACGCGCGGCGACCCGAATTTCTCCGCCGGCGACTTCATCGCCTTGAAGGCGCGGCTGATGCCGCCGGCGCGGGCGGCGCTCCCGGGCGGCTATGATTTTGCGCGCGATGCTTTTTTTGCGCGCATCGGCGGCGTCGGCAACGTGCTCGGGCGCATCGAAACAATGTCGCCGCCCGAACCGGCACCGCTATCGCTGCGTTTCTTCGCGCATATCGATCGCATGCGCAACGCGCTGGCGATGCGGGTCTATCGAATCATCGAAGGCGACGCCGGCGCGATCGCCGCCGCGATGGTCACGGGCAAGCGCGACCTCTTGTCGGAAGACGCCAAGAATCTCATTCGCCGGGCCGGCATATTTCACATCATCACCATCTCCGGCGTTCAGATGACGCTTGTCGCCGGCATCTTTTTTGTCGGCTTTCGCCGTCTGCTGGCACTGTCGCAAACCCTCGCGCTCAATTACCCGATCAAGAAATGTGCGGCGGCGCTCGCCATGCTCGGCGCCATTCTTTACGACATCGGGACGGGCTCGCGCGTCGGCACCGAGCGCGCGCTTGTGATGACTCTGATCATGCTGGCCGCGGTTCTGTTCGATCGGCCGTCGCTGTCGATGCGCAATCTGGCGCTTGCCGCGCTCATCATCATCGCCTTCGAGCCCGAGGCGTTGCTTGGCGCGAGCTTCCAGCTTTCTTTCGCGGCGGTGGCGGCTCTGATCGCGGTCTACGAATGGCGCGGCGAATATCTCGCGAAGCGGGGATCGACGATCGCGCGCCGCAAGGGTGGTGGGGCGCGTTTCGTGAAGGCGTCGCCGAGCGCCTGCTGCACGGACCCGGCGCGGCGATCTTCGCGACTCTCTGCGCAACCTCGGCGACCGCTTCATTCATGGCGAATGATTTTCACGAGCTCAGTCCCTATGTGCTGATCGGCAATCCGCTGACGCTCGCGATCATCGAATTCTTCGCCGTTCCCTGCGCGCTCGTCGGCGCCGCGCTTTATCCGCTGGGTCTCGACGGATTCATCTGGCGCTATCTTAAAATGGGCATCGACCTCGTGACCTATCTCGCGGGGCTGATCGCGAGCGCGCCGGGCGCGAGTCTGCCGGTCAAAGCCTTTGCGCCTTGGGCCATCCTGTTCCTTTCACTTGCGGTCTTGTCGCTCGTGCTATGGCGCACATGGGCGTGGCGCGCATTCGCGGTTCCTCTTGCGCTAATTGGATTGATGGGCGCAAGGAACGGCGCCCCATTCGATCTGGCCGTGCCGGCGACCGGAGAATCAGCGGCGCTGCGACTATCTTCCGGGCAACTTGCCGTCATGGGACAAAGGCCGGGCGCCTTCGCCGCCGAACAATGGCTGCGGGCGGACGGCGGCGCGCGGCTGTCCGCAGACGTCACGAGCGGCGTCGCCTGTGACGCCCGCGGCTGCGTAGCAAAGGCGATGAATGGCCGCTTTGTCGCGCTCATTGCCGAGCGCGGCGCGTTCCTTGAGGACTGCGCGCGCGCCGCCGTGGTCATCACGCCGCTTTACGCGCCGGCGGGCTGTGCCGCGCCGATCGTCATCGATCGCCGCAGGCTGGGCGAAACCGGGGCCGTGGCGCTGCGGTTCAAGGATGACGAGGTCGAATGGACGAGCGCGCGCCGTCGAAGAGGATCGGCCATGGTCGCCTGCGCCGCGCGAGCGCCGCAAGCCGGCGTTCGCGCCGCTCAGCGACGCGGAACGCAACGAAGAAGACGCGCGGGCGATGGAGCCGCTGGAATAAGAGGCGCGTCGCACACGCTCTGTCCGTCATTCCCGGCAGGCCGACGGCCTGCCCGGGAATCCAGGGGCAAAGTCATGAATGGCGAAGTTGTCCTGGATTGTCCGATCGCGCGGTGGCGCGCGTCGGAAATGACAGCCGTCGTTGAAAACGCGCGAAGCTAATATTTGCGCAGCAGGCTGACGAGCTTGCCCTGGATGCGGACGCGGTCGGGGCCGAAGATGCGCGTCTCGTAGGCGGGATTGGCCGCCTCCAACGCGATCGACGCGCCGCGCTTGCGCAGGCGTTTCAGCGTCGCTTCCTCGTCGTCGATCAGCGCCACGACGATATCGCCCGTGTCTGCGCTGTCCTGCTTGCGGATAACGACCGTGTCGCCATCGAGGATTCCGGCTTCGATCATCGAATCGCCGCGCACTTCGAGCGCGAAGTGCTCGCCGCTCATCAGCAGGTCGGGCGGCAGGTTGATCGTGTGGCTGCGGTTCTGGATGGCCGAGATCGGCGTGCCGGCGGCGATGCGTCCCATCACTGGAATGGCGACCTGCTGATCGCTCTCGTCCTCGAAACGCTCGTTGAGCGGGCGCACGCGGCCGAGGTTCCCCTCGATCACGGAGGGCGCGAACTTGCCGCTACGCCCGCCGGCGCTCCGCGGCGTGGCCGATTCGGGCAGGCGCAGGACCTCGAGCGCGCGGGCGCGATTGGGCAGGCGACGGATGAAGCCGCGCTCCTCGAGCGCGAGAATGAGCCGATGAATGCCGGACTTCGAGCGCAAATCGAGCGCGTCCTTCATCTCGTCGAAGGACGGCGGCACGCCTGACTCCTTCAGGCGCTCATGGATGAAACGCAAAAGGTCGTTTTGCTTTTTGGTCAGCATCGCCGCTCCGCCTCGCTCGCCCAATCGTCGAATTTCGCTGAGCCGCAGCTCTTGGCTCGATAACCTAAACAAATCATGAACGAACGATATACGTTCTCTCTGCGTTCCGCAAGTCATATGTCGGAGGTATCCCCTTTGAACATGTGGAGAAATGGTGGTATGGTTAACGCGTCGGTAAAAGCGCTGGAGAGCACAAGTGACCAACGGCAGTGGAGAGGATGTGGTTGGAAAGCGGGCAGTTGTAGCTGCCGATATCCCAGCCCTCGACCTAACTCCTATTTTTTCGAATCGTTGCAACGTCACGATAAATCAAAACATCACTCGGTTCGCATTTGGAGAATTCGTGGCAGGGGACCAGAAGACGGACGTTGTTTATCATACGGCCGTGGTGATGCCGACAGCAGACGCTGTTGTGTTGGCGGACCTTCTTGGCCGCATGATCACGCAACTGAAAGAACTTGGGAGCCCGACTCCCAGCACTCAGTTGCCAGTTCAACAGCCTGGTTCAGCAAATGCGGTAGCAGATGGCTAACACTGAGACAGCGACAACTGGCGGACAGGTGTCCCCAGCGTTGTCCGCTGGGGCTACTGGAAGGACGCCAAGGAAGAAGTCAAAACAAGAAGGTTTTGAGGGCAGTTCGGCCGTCCCCTTATATGGGAGGCGAACGGTGAGGCATTTCCCTATCTCTGAGTCCGAACTTAGACAGCTAGGAGAAAGGAGAAATGCGGGGACGATCTTTTCGTCAGCTGGGACTGGCCTTATCGGAGTGGGCATTGGCCTCCTAAGAGATACTGTGTTTACAGATAAACCAAAAACAATAGCGCTGCCGCTTATGGCTCAGCAGCAGTTTGCTCAAGATTTCAATTGGACTCCAATAGCGATTGCTATGCTTGTCGGAGGCGTGATTTTGCTTGCAGTTGGTATTTATTCGATTTGTGCCGGAAAAAGTTTGGTCAGCTATATCGAAAAGGGGACGAAGTTTGACGGGCAAGGAAATTCAGACGTTTGATGATCTATTAGCAGCTATGCTCGGCGCGCCGGCTTCGCGAAGCCAACCATCAGACACGGCAACATCAGATGCGGAGCATGACGAAGGTTGTGGCGATATTCAAACTCCCACAGATACCTCTGAAGATGCTTCTTAGAAACGCTGATGTAAGTCCCTTGAATGCCGCGCTTCAAGTTTGACCAGAAGGCTTCGATATTGTTCGTGTGCGCCTGTCCGCGCACATATTCCTTCTCAGCGTGATTGACGCTTTCGTGAACGAAGCCTTCCTTGTGCATATGCTGGAAAACGCGAGCGTCGTCAGTCATGACGCGCGAGCCTTCGATAACCCAAGTCGTCACTTGTGGCATAACATGCCGGCCATGACGGCCGGCAACAAGACGCGTGACCACATCGCCGTGACGTTCGGCCATCCCGAGCACAACGGCCTTGTCGTCTTGTCCTTGACGGTCCTTGCCGCCAATGAAAGCCTTGTCAATTTCGACGATAGGCGAGAAAGGGCGCGCGCCGCCTAACGGGCGGTCGCCGTCGACCGTGCCCATATAGGTGCGGATTTCTTTGCACATGCGCCATGCGGTTTTGTAAGTCACGCCGATCTGGCGCTGAACCTCTTTCGCGGCGACGCCGTTGCGCGAAGCCGTGAACAGGAACATGACGAAAAACCAGTCTGTCAGAGGCGTGCGCGTCTTTTCGAAAGGCGTTCCCGCGGTCGGATAGACTTGATAGCCGCAATGCTCGCATTCGTAGCAGCGACGGCTCTTGACGCGGTAAAAATGGGCTTCGCGACCGCAGCTCTCGCAAGCGAAACGCTGGCCGTAGCGAACCCGCATGATGTGCTCTAGACAGGCGTCATCATCCGGGAACCGCTTCTGAAACTGCTTGAGGGTGGTTGGCTTCGTGCTCATGTCGACGTTATCGCATAAATCGCGTTACATGTCTAGAGGGGATACAGCCCTCATATGTTCACGCTTTGGTTAAGCGATCATCGCGGCGATCTATGTTCGCCTAGCGTCGCGCGTGCTAGACGGTCCGACTCTTAAAAAATCGAGGAATTTGCGGCGCTCATGTCCCAGGTCGTCACCCGTTTCGCTCCGTCGCCCACCGGCTTTCTGCATATCGGCGGCGCGCGCACGGCGCTCTTCAACTGGCTCTACGCCAAAAAGCATGACGGCCGGATGATGCTGCGCATCGAGGACACCGACCGCGAGCGCTCCACGCAGGCGGCGATCGACGCCATCATCGACGGGCTCAAATGGCTCGGCCTCGCTTGGGACGGCGAGATCGTCTACCAGTCCGCCCGCGCCGCGCGCCATTCGGAAATCGCTGAAGCGCTGCTGGCGCAGGGCAGGGCCTATCGCTGCTACGCCACCGCGCAGGAACTCGATGAGATGCGCGAGATGGCCAAGGCGGAAAAGCGCCCCTGGCGATACGACGGCCGCTGGCGCGACCGCGACCCCTCGGAGGCGCCCGCAGACGCGCCCTATGTCGTGCGCATCAAGGCGCCCCAGGACGGCGAGACGATCGTCGACGACGCTGTGCAGGGGCGCGTCGTTTTTCAGAACAAGGATCTCGACGATTTCATTCTGATGCGCTCCGACGGCGCGCCGACCTACATGCTGGCGGTCGTCGTCGACGATCACGACATGGGCGTCACCCAGATCATTCGCGGCGACGATCATCTCACTAATGCGGCGCGACAGACTCATATCTATGAAGCGATGGGCTGGCAGGCGCCGGCCTTCGCCCATATTCCGCTGATCCATGGGGCGGACGGCGCCAAGCTCTCCAAGCGCCATGGCGCGCTCGGCGTCGACGCTTACCGCGCCATGGGCTATCTGCCGGCGGCGCTGCGCAACTATCTCGTGCGCCTCGGCTGGTCGCAGGGCGACAAGGAGTTTTTCACGACGCAGGAGATGATCGACGCTTTCGATCTCACGCAGGTGCATCGTTCGCCGGCGCGCTTCGATTACGCCAAGCTCGAAAATATGAACGGCCATTATTTGCGCGACAGCGATGACTCCGAACTGTTCGATTTGCTCGTCGCGACGCTTCCCTATCTCGAAGGCGGCGAGGCGGTTGCGCGAGAGCTCGACGACAGAAAACGCGCGCAGTTGCACGCCGCGCTGCCGGGCCTCAAGGCGCGCGCCAAAACCTTGAACGAGCTGCTCGACGGCGCCGCGTTTCTCTTCGCACAGCGGCCGCTGTCGCTTGATGCAAAGGCCGCGCAGCTGCTCTCGAGCGAGGCGCGCGCGCGACTTGCGACGCTTGTCGAGCAGCTCGCAGCTTTGCCGAACTGGACGGCCGCAGCGACCGAGGCCGTGGTGCGCGATCTCGCGACGGCGCTTGGCGTCAAACTCGGCGATCTCGCGCAGCCCTTGCGCGCGGCGCTCACGGGGCGCGCGACGTCGCCCGGCATTTTCGACGTGTTGGAAATATTGGGGCGCGAAGAAAGTCTTGCGAGAATTTCCGACCAGAGCATGCGTCAAACCGACTGAAGGCTGCAAATTTGCATTCCCGCGCCCCGCAGGAACGTTCAATATAGGCGTCTCGTTGAGGGATTGCCGAAATGTACGAAAGCTTTACGCCGCCTGTTCCGCCTGTCAGTGACGAATCCTTATCGGGTCTTGCGCTGCTACGCGCGCTGCGCCGCGATGTCGTCAGCATCTGGCCGCGCGACGCCTATCGCAATTCCAGCCATGCGCTCACGATCTTCGGCCGCCGAAAGATTTTTCTCTTAAGCGATCCGTCGTCCGTGCGGCGCGTTCTCGTCGACGACGTCGAGAATTTCCCGCGCTCGCCGCTGCGCAACCGGCTGATCAAGCCCGCCATCGGCGATGGACTCGTGCTCGCGGAGGGCGCCGAATGGCGCAAACAGCGCAAGATGCTGTCGCCGGCTTTCATTCCAAAAGGGGTCGATCAGCTGGCCGGGACCATGGCGGCGGCGGCCGAGGCGCGCGTCGCAACGTTAGCGCGCGAAAGGCAAGAAATCGAACTGCCAACGACGATCGCGCGCTGGACGTTGGAGGTCGTCGCCAAGGCGATGCTGTCGCTCGAAGTCGGCGATAAGTCACGACGATTGAAGGAGATGTCAGACTTCTATCTCGGGCGCCTCGCACCGCCGCGCATGCTCGATATTCTGGCGCCGCCGGGCTTCGTGACGCCGCATGATCTGCTGCGCCGCTATTACGGACGGCGCTGGATGATGTTTTTCGAAGAGGTTGTGGATACGCTACTGAAGGAAAGTGAGCGCCGCGATGATTTATTCGAGCTGATGCGCAGCGCGCTCGATGACGGCGCGAATTCGCCGGCCTTCCGCCGCCAGCTGCGCGACCAGACCGCGACGATGATCGCCGGCGCCAATGAAACGACCTCTCTGGCTATTTTCTGGACGCTCTATCTCATTGCGCAAGCTCCCCATATCCAGCACGACATCCGCACGGAAATTCAAATGCGCCGCGCGGGCGACACGATCTGGCCGACCGGTCCGGTGCTCAATGCAACCTTTCAGGAATCGCTGCGCCTCTTTCCCCCTAATTTCTCCATCATGCGTCATGTCGCGCAGGATACGGAGATCGACGGGCGTGAGACGCCGAAAGGCTCGACGCTGATGATCCTGCCTTGGATCATTCACCGCCATGAGGCCTACTGGCGCGATCCAGCGCGTTTTGATATTTCGCGTTTCCTTCCCGGCGCTCCTTCGCCGGAAAAATATCATTACATTCCCTACTCTGTTGGCCCGCGAATCTGCATTGGCGCACATTTCGCCAATTCGCTGGCCGCACAAATGATTTCGGCCTTTTTGTCGCGTTACGAGATTTCTCTTGCGGCGCCGCCAGAAACGCTCCCCTCCTGCGTTGCCCTCGCGTGGCCGGACCGTAAGACCTACGTCAAACTCACCCCCTTGTAAGCATGGGCGTCGCGCTTGACAGCGGGCGCCGTTGCTATAGCTTTTTGCGCTGCACAAATGATCCGAACGCGCATCGGCGTGCGAGGGTAGCGACGACATCGCGAATGCGACGCAATTCTTGCATAGCGTTCGCGCGCGTCGCGCCGCGAACCGGCTCGTCGCGGGCGCGGGGGCGCTGGAGAGGGGAGCGGGCATGCCGGAGAAGAACGGTATCTTCACGATCGGCGACACATCGGTCGACTTGCCGATAAAGGACGGAACGCTCGGGCCGTCGGTTGCGGATATCCGCAATCTTTACGCCGAAACCGGCATGTTCACCTTCGATCCTGGCTTCACGTCGACCGCGTCATGCGAATCGAAGATCACCTTCATTGATGGCGAAGACGGCATTCTGCTTTATCGCGGCTATCCGATCGAGCAGCTCGCCGAACACGGCGACTTTCTCGAAACCTGCTACCTGCTGCTCTACGGCGAATTGCCGTCCGCGGCTGAAAAGGCGAACTTTGACTATCGGATCACGCGCCACACGATGGTGCATGAGCAGATGGCCCGGTTCTTCCAGGGTTTCCGCCGCGACGCGCATCCGATGGCGGTGATGGTCGCATCCGTGGGCGCGCTTTCGGCCTTCTATCACGACTCGACCAACATCGCCGATCCCACCCAGCGCATGGTCGCCTCGACGCGCATGATCGCGAAAATTCCGACGCTCGCGGCGATGGCCTATAAATATTCGATCGGCCAGCCGTTCGTCTATCCCAAGAACGATCTCGATTACACGTCGAACTTCCTGCGCATGTGCTTCGCCGTCCCCTGCGAGGAATACAAGGTCAATCCGGTGCTGTCGCGGGCGCTCGACCGAATCTTCATCCTGCACGCCGACCACGAGCAGAACGCGTCGACGTCCACCGTTCGACTCTCGGGTTCTTCGGGCGCGAATCCCTTCGCCTGCATCGCGGCGGGCATCGCCTCGCTGTGGGGGCCGGCGCATGGCGGCGCCAATGAAGCGGTCTTGAAGATGCTCGCCGAGATCGGCACGCCGGACCGAATTCCTCAGTTCATCGCGCGCGCCAAGGACAAGAACGATCCGTTCCGCCTGATGGGATTCGGCCACCGCGTCTACAAGAACTACGATCCGCGCGCGAAAATCATGCAGCGCACGACGCGGGAAGTCCTGAACGAGCTCGGCGTCAAGGACGATCTGCTCGACGTCGCGTTGGAGCTCGAGCGCATCGCGCTGCACGACGACTATTTCATCGAGAAGAAGCTCTATCCCAACATCGACTTCTATTCCGGCATCACGATCAAGGCGATGAACTTCCCGACGGCGATGTTTACCGTGCTGTTCGCGGTCGCGCGCACGGTCGGCTGGATCGCGCAGTGGAAGGAGATGATCGAGGATCAGGGCTCGCGCATCGGCCGTCCGCGCCAGCTCTATACGGGCGAGAAGCAGCGCGATTACGTGCCGATGTCGAAGCGGTGATCCGGGGAAGGCGATCGATCGCTCCGGCGCGCCTTGAGATATTCCTTCAGTCCTTCTCGCCGCGCGGCGTCGTCCAATAGTGATTGAGGGCGAAAACCGGCCAGAGGACGGGCGCGAGAAAACGCATGCCCGGACGGTCGATTTTCACCTCGAACAGGAGCGCGACATGCACGCCGTCTTCGCGCTGCGTCAGCGTCGCTCGCCAGGCGCCGTCGAGATCGCCGCAGGTGCGGACCGCCACCTCGCGCGGCGGGTCGAGTTTGGTCGCCTCGATGATGAAATTAAGGGTGAAGGGCAGGAAGCCGCGCACCTTGGCCCGCAGCCTTGCGCCGACCTCAGGCGCTTCGCCCGGCGTCAGTCGCTGGGCTTCGAGATAGACGCCTTTCCACCACTCGGGCAAGAGTTCGCCGCGCGCCAGCACGTCATAGACGTCTCCAACGCTGGCGCCCGGAATGTCCCAGCTCTCGTCAAACTTGAAAACATGCGCCGACATCGCCGCCCCCGCCATTTTTGATGAGACCTTAAGGCATAATGCGCCAGGCGGCGGTTTGGATGCGCTCTGTTCAATTCCGGCGCCTTTGGATTACATGTGGCGTCCCCCATATCCTTGAGGACGATTGACGGGAGCGCCCTTGTCGCAATTTTCCGAACTGCTGTTCGAAACCCGCGTCGCCGCCGAAAGCGTCGCCGACTTTCTCGCGGGGGGCCATTTGCGCCTCGGCGTCACCGGCCTGTCGCGCTCCGGCAAGACTGTCTTCATCACTGCGCTCGTGCACCATCTGACGCGCGCGCTTGCGGCGCGCGGCGACAAGGGCGTCGACGGCAAAACCCAGCTTCCGGTGTTTCGACCGTTCGCCGAAGGCCGCATCGTTTCGGCGCATCTCGACCCGCAGCCAGATTACAGCGTGCCGCGCTTCGCTTACGAAGAACATCTCGCGGCGCTCGCCGGCGTGGATCGGCATTGGCCGCAGTCGACGCGTCGCATTTCCGAATTGCGGGTAAGCCTCGAATATCGTTCGAAAGGGTGGTCGCTGCGCAAGGGCTTCAGCCGAGGGCCGGCGCGACTCGATATCGACATTGTCGACTACCCCGGCGAATGGCTGCTCGATCTGCCGCTGCTTGGCAAATCCTACGCGCAGTGGTCCAAGGAGGCGCTCGAGGCGGCGAGCGCTTCTACGCGCGCGATGATCGCAAGCGAGTGGCGCGGGGTGACGGCGCAGACCGACTTCAAGGCGCGCTACGACGAAGAAACCGCGCAGAAGCTGGCGCAGACCTTCACCCAATATCTGCGTCTCGCCCGCTCCGACCGCTTCGCGCTGTCGAGCCTGCCGCCGGGACGTTTTCTGATGCCCGGCGATCTCGAAGGCTCGCCGGCGCTCACCTTTGCGCCGCTTCCCGTATCGGAGAGCGAGGAGCTTCCCTATCGCAGCCTCGGGCGCGAAATGGAGCGGCGGTACGAAGCCTATAAGTCGCGGGTCGTGCGGCCGTTCTTTCGGGATCATTTCGCGCGGCTCGATCGTCAGATCGTTCTCGTCGACGCGCTTGCGGCGCTGAATTCCGGCCCGGAGGCGGTGCGCGATCTCGAAACCGCGCTGACCGGCGTCCTCATGGCGTTTCGCGCCGGCCGCGCCAATCTGTTCTCGACGATCTTTCGACCGAAGATCGATCGCATTCTCTTCGCGGCGACAAAGGCCGACCATCTGCATCATACGAGCCACGACCGGCTCGAGGCGATCCTGCGCCACCTCACCGCCCGCGCCATAGAGCGCGCCGAGGGCGTGGGCGCCAAAATCGACGTGATCGCGCTCGCGGCCGTGCGCGCGACGCGCGAAGCGATGGTCCGGCATGAGGGCGAAAAGCTTTCCGCCATCGTCGGCGTCCCGGCCGCGGGCGAACACATTGGCGACGAAGTTTTTGACGGCGTGGCCGAAGGCGCGATTTTTCCGGGTGATCTGCCGGCCGATCCGCGCGACGTTTTTCGCGGCGAAGCGCTGGCCGTTTCCGATGAGGAGGCCGAGTTCCGCTTCCTTAAATTCAGGCCGCCGATCGCGACGCTCGGCGCCGACCGGAAGCCGGCGCCGTTGCCGCACATCAGGCTCGATCGGGCGATGGAGTTCCTGTTCGGCGATCGATTGAGCTGACGCCGCGCTGTCGGCGGCGAAGTCCGCGCTACCTATTGCAGGCTAGTCGTTCACAAATCGAAATTGTGGGAGCCGCATATGGAAGGCCATGTCTACAAGATCGTCGAACTCGTCGGCGCTTCGCCCGACAGCGTCGAAGACGCCGTGAGCGCTGCGCTCAAGCGCGCCGGCGAAACCCTGCGTCATTTGCGATGGTTCGAAGTCGTTCAAATTCGCGGGAACATCAACAAGGGCGTCGTCGCCGATTATCAGGTGGTGCTGAAGGTCGGCTTCACGCTCGATCGCGACGACGAGGGCATGAAATGAAGCGCGGCCGCGTGAGGCTTGCGCTTCCCAGTTCGCGCTGACGCGAAAGTCCGCGGCTCGCCTCTGTGCCGTTGGCGTTGTCTCCGCCAGCGTTCGCTGTGGCGTGGATGGCCTGGACAAGCCCGGCCATGACGCGGAGGCATAGGCCGTCAGAGCTCCATTCAGGCAGCCGTAAACTTCTCGCTGAAGATGCGGTCGTGCGGGACGCCGGCAGAGCACCCGGCCTCTTCGGTCGCGGCGATGAGCGCAGGCGTGCCGCAGGCATAAATGTCCGGCCTCTCGGTCGCGCTCGACAGCGCCTGCGCAAGCGCCTCGGCAGGCGTGCCGGTAAACTCCCGCCATTCCGTTTCCGGCTTCCATACGCAGAGCGTCACGACGAGCTGCGGCAAAGCCGCTTTCAGCATATCGATGACGTCGAGCGCGAAAAGCTCGGCGACCTTATTGACCCCGAAAAACAGACGGCAGGGGCGCTGATCGGCGAATTCGGCCATCTGCCGCAGCATGGAAAGCGCCGGCGCGAGGCCCGTGCCGCCGACGACAAACCAGCGCGGCGCAGCGCTCGCCTCATCGGCGGTGAACTGTCCCTGCGGACCGCGCACAAGCAGCGTATCGCCGATTGTCGCGCGTTCCCGGAGATAATTCGAAAAGGCGCCGTTCGGCTGAACGCGGATGAACAATTCGAGCGTTCCATCCCAATTGGGCGCATTGGCGAGCGAATAGGAGCGCTTCGCCGAACCGTCGGGAAGGGTGAGTTCGATAAATTGGCCGGCGGTGAATTGCGCCGCGCGTCCAAACGTCGGATCTTCTTCATATTGAAGCTGCAGGCGCACCGCTCCAGAGCCGGCCGGCTCCAGCGCGACAAGCGTCGCCCGCCGTTCAGGCACAGGCGCAAAGCCGACCGCCGCTTCGTCGAACGGCGCCCGCAGAGCGAGATCGCTGCGCGGCTGCGCGCGGCACAGCAGAATGTCGCCCGCCATCCGCTCGTCCTCGCTTAGCGCTACGCTGCTGTAGGACATGAGTTCGACTTCTCCGCTTTCGCGAGAAACGCGGCACGCGCCGCAGCCGCCCTCCCGGCAGGAGGAAGGGAGATAAATGCTCACGCGTTCGGCGGCGTCCAGTAGGGTGTCGGACGGTTCGGCGTCGAAGGCGATCGTCGCGCCGTCGCGCGTGAGAAGGCTGACCTTGTACATGGCGGATTCCGTCGAAGGGCGGACGCCCGGTGTCGGGCGTCCGCCGTTTGGGCCTAAGCGGCGCGGGCGAGCGAGGCTGCGATGTCGGCTTTGGCGTCGCCAACAGGCTGCACGCCGAACTTCTCGATCAGCACGTCGACGAGCGCGGGCGTGAGAAACGCCGGCAGCGTCGGCCCGATGCGCACATTGCGCACGCCAAGCGCGAGAAGCGTCAGAAGAACCGCCGCCGCCTTCTGCTCGAACCAGGAGACGATGAGCGACAGCGGCAGTTCGTTGACGCCGACGCCGAAGGCTTCCGCCAGTTTCGTCGCGACGACAAGCGCCGAATAGGCGTCGTTGCACTGGCCCATGTCGAGCAGACGCGGCAGCCCGCCGATCGTCCCGAAGTCATGCTTGTTGAAGCGATATTTGCCGCAGCCGAGCGTGAGGATCACCGTATCCTCCGGCGCTTCGTCGGCAAAATCGCTGTAGTAGTTGCGGCCAGGCGCCGCGCCGTCGCAGCCGCCAACAAGGAAGAAGTGGCGGATGGCGCCGCTCTTCACGGCGTCGATCACCTTATCGGCGACGCCAAGCACAGTGTCGCGCCCGAAGCCGATGGTGATGGTCTGTTCCGGCGCGTCTTCAGTGAATCCGGGCAGGGCCTGGGCGGCCTGCGCGACAATTGAGAAATTCTCATCGGCGATGTGGCGCACGCCCGTCCAGCCGACCGGCCCCGCGGTGAAAATGCGTCCGCGGTAACGCGGCTGCGGCTCGATGAGGCAGTTTGAGGTCATGACGATCGGGCCGGGGAATTCGGCGAATTCCTTCTGCTGATCCTGCCAGGCGCCGCCGTAGTTTCCGGCGAGATGCGGATAGGCCTTGAGCTTGGGATAGGAATGCGCCGGCAGCATTTCGCCATGCGTATAGACGTTGATGCCCTTGTCCTTCGTCGCTTCGAGGATCGCGTGCAGATCCTTCAGATCATGGCCGGAGACGAGGATCGCTTTGCCCTTGATCGGCGTTACGCGCACATTCGTCGGCGTCGGCGCGCCAAAGGCGCCGGTGTTCGCGGCGTCGAGCGCCTCCATGGCGAGGAAGTTGGCGCGGCCGAGCGCCAGCGCCTCGTCGAGGAGTGTCGCGACGTTGCGCTCTTCGCGCGCCAGCATATCGAGCGCATTTTCGACTGCGGAATAGATGGCGTCGCGCTCTTCTCCCAGCACGCGCGCGTGATGCGCATAGGCGCAAACGCCTTTGAGGCCATAAAGAATGAGCGCGCGGGCGCCGACCGCGTCCTCGCCGAGGATCGCGGCGTCCTTGCGCACGGCGGCCTCTGACGCCTGTGCGAGAAGTCCGGCCATGTCGTCGGTTGGCGCGAAAGCAGCGGGGCCGGAGAGAGTCTCGGGCGTCTTGCCGGCGGCGCGCGCGGCGTCTTCGTAGAGCGCTTTGGCGCGCTCCCGAATTTGGGACGCCTGCTGAATCAGCTCGACGAATTTCGCCGCGTTGAAATTGACGTTGGTGAGGGTGGTGAAGAAAGCGAAGAGGATGAAGCGGTCGGCTTCGATGTCAGTTGCGCCAAGCTGGCGCGCGCGATGCAGATATTGGCCGACGCCCTCGCAGACATAGAGCAGAATGTCTTGCAGATCGGCGGTCGTTGCGTCCTTGCCGCACATGCCCTTCGCGCCTGCGCAACCGGCGCCTTCGTCAGATCGGTAGGTCTGCTCGCATTGGTAACAAAACATGTCGCTCCCTCCTGGCTCCCTTAATCAGTATTTGAAATACTTATTAATAAGGATGGAAGTCAAGGCGCCGAGGCGCGACGAATACACGCGAATGTTCAGACGGAATGATCGGCGAGGGGAAAGGCGGCGGCTTTTTCGAGGCAGTCGTGCAGGGTATAGCGATCAAGCTCGCGCAAAAATCCCTGCTCGGCGCGGGCCAGCATGCCCTTCAGCCGGCAGCGCGGCAAAAGCGCACAGTTGCTGCCTTGCGGACTGAAACATTCGACCAACGGCTGATCGTCGAGCGTTCGGACCACCTGGCCGATTCGGATGTCGCGCGGATCGCGCGCCAGTCGCACGCCGCCCTGCGCGCCGCGAATGCCTTCGACATATCCGGCCGCGGCGAGTTCCTGCAGCACTTTCGCCATATGGTGGCGCGAAACGCCGAAATGATCCGCGATCGCCGCCGCGCTCATCACTTCCGGGTTACGGTCAGCGAGAAGGATGAGGGCGCGCAGGCCAAAGTCGGTGAAGGTCGTCAGCCGCATCGAGTCAATCTAACACGGTATTTGCAATTCTGAAATACTGCGTCTCACCGCTAGCGATTACGGCCGCGAGCCCCTCAGCGTCATGCCCGGCCTTGTGCCGGGCATCCACGCGGCGCCGCTACATGCGCCTCGCAGCTTTCCGGAACGTCGCGGCGTGGATAGCCGGGACAAGCCCGGCCATGACGCGAGCAGGGAGGGCTTTTCTTCACTCTCCGCCGAGCGCCATGTCGTCGCGATGAATAATCTCGTCAGGCCCTTTGAAGCCCAAGAGCGCCTCGATGTCCTTTGTCGAGCGGCCGACGATCTTGGCGGCGTCGACTGCGTCATAGGTCACGAGACCGCGCCCGATCTCGCCGCCCTTGGCGTTGCGGATCAAAATGCAGTCGCCGCGCGCGAAGCCCCCTTCGATTCGCGTGACGCCCGCCGGCAGCAGGCTTCTGCCCGAACGCAGGGCCTTCGCCGCGCCGTCGTCGATATGGACGGCGCCCTTCGGCTCCAGCGCGCCGGCGATCCATTTCTTGCGCGCCGTCACCGGATTGGAGGGCGTGAGAAACCAGGTGCAGCGGCCCCCAGCCGCGATTCGCGCAATCGGGGCCTCTTCGCGCCCGTCAGCGATCACCATGTGCGCGCCGCCGGTCGTGGCGATCTTTGCCGCCTCGATCTTGGTGCGCATGCCGCCGCGCGAATATTGCGAGGCGGCGCCACCGGCCATGGCTTCGATTTCGGCGGTGACGCGCGGCACGATCGCGATGTGCTTGGCGTCGGGGTTCGTGTCGGGCGGGGCGCTGTAGAGTCCGTCGACGTCAGAGAGCAGGATCAACAGATCGGCGCTCGCCATGGTGGCGACGCGCGCGGCGAGGCGGTCATTGTCGCCGTAGCGGATTTCCGCCGTCGCCACCGTGTCGTTTTCGTTGATCACCGGCACGGCGCGCAGCGACAAAAGCCGCGTCAGACATTCGCGTGCATAGAGGTAGCGGCGGCGCTCCTCGGTATCGCCGAGCGTCACCAGCACCTGACCGGCGACGAGGCCGCGATCGTGCAGCGTTTCCGCCCAGAGCCGCGCCAGCGCGATCTGGCCGACGGCGGCGGCGGCCTGACTGTCTTCGAGCTTGAGGGCGCCCTTTTGAAAGCCGAGCACGCTGCGCCCGAGCGCCACCGCGCCCGAGGAGACGACCAGCACATCGGCGCCGGCGCGATGGAGACCCGCGACATCGTCGGCGAGGCGCCCCAGCCAGGCGCGTTTCGCCGAGGCCCTGTTGGGATCGACGATGAGCGAGGAGCCGACCTTGACGACGATGCGTTTGAAGTCGGCGAGGGCGGGAGCGCGCTTGGTCATGCGAGCAGAAGCTGGTTCCATTCAGTCGCGACGCCCGGCCGATGCGATTGCGGGGATGTCGCTCGCCGGCAATGACGCGTCAAGCGAACTGCTCAACCGGATTCGGCGCGGCGTCGACGGAGAGTTAGCCCGCAGCCGATGGAACTGCAAATGTGCGCCCGGACGCGCCGCGGCGCCGATCGTTACGTCCTCTTATTTGCTAGTCGCCTAGCCCGGCGAGCTCGCCGGGTTCGTTCGTCTTGCCGCCAGTCGTAGTCGACAACTCCTCGAATTCTTCGCTCCAGCACTCAAATTGCCGGCGGCCGTAGTCGACCATGGCTTCGGCGAGATCGTTCGGCGACATTGCCGTCCATAGATCCTGCGCGAATTGCAGCGCCGACCGCATGTTGATCAGGCCGAAATCCATCAACCTGACGGCATTGTCCTGATACGTCTTGACCGAGATCGAGATAAGGGAGGCGTTAGGCGCGATCATCTTTAATCCCCCTGGAGCTGTCGATATATGTCCCCGCCCACTGCAAAAGATAAAGAGGGAGACGCGGCCGCGCCAGCGCCTCCCTCGCGACTGAAAAGGGCTGCAATATGCCCTTTAAATAGCGTCGGCTGTGATACGAACATATGACAGGAGCGCGGGCTCGGCGCTGCGATTTGAGTTAGGTCAAGCACATGAAACTATTGCATAATTTCCGTTTTGGTCCTATCCTTTTTTTAGTTTGTGGCGATTGACTGACGCCTCCTAAGGCGGGATTGTCGCGTTGTGTAGCGGCGCGTTTGGAGGCCTTTATGTATCGACTGGTCTATTTCAGTAATGCCAATATTGATCTGAACCCCTCCACAATAGAAGGGATCGTCGACAAGGCTGCCGTGCGAAATCGTCCGCTACAGATTAGCGGCGCGCTCCTCTACAACGGCCTCAATTTTCTGCAAATTCTTGAGGGCCCGCATCAGTCGCTGACGCCGCTCTACTTGCAGATACGTAAAGATCCGCGTCATTCCGGCGTCGTTAAGCTCGTTCACGAACGCATCTCAGCGCGCATTTACCCCGACTGGGGCATGAGACTTTTTTGCGTTGCGCCCAAGCGCGCTGCCGCGCCTATGGAAACGTCGCCCTGCGCCAAGGACCTTCCGGCGATGATCGACGCCTTTTTCGGATTTGGCCACGCGACGGCGCTCGCCGAACTTCGGTGAGCGCAATTCTTGCTTGGGAGATCGCCGGCGTCCGGCGCGTCGCGCCCTCCGGAGCCGCTAAACTCAGGATTCGCTATGAAAATTGGCTTGGCTACGGGCGACAGTAAGACGGAGGTCGGTGCGCGGCATGGGCGACTGCTTTCCGGCTATCTACTCAATCTGCATCGCGGGGAGGCGCCAGTGAGAGAACTGATGCTTGCCGACATCGAAAGGTTCCAGTCTCTCGGGGCGGTCGGTTACGCCGACGATCTGCGCATTGCGCTGAAACGGTTCACGTCGGAGTTCATCGACAGAAAGGATCGGCGCTAGAGCGCGTCGCGCGAACGCTTTGCGCAGCGCGCGCGATATATAGACCGGATGATGGATTTTCGCCGAGTTCTTGCTCGCATGCCTCTTTTCGCCGCCGCGGCGCTGTTCGCGGAGCCGGCGCATTCTGCGTTCGAATGCGGAGCCTTTGACGCAAGCAAGAAGCTTTCGCTTGTGCGAATGGATTCGAAGGCGCCGAAGGTCAACTTCTTCGCCGGGCCGAGCAAGAAGACGCCGAACTGCCCGTCGAGCGACGCTGCCTGCAGACTGAAAGCCTTCCTTACGCCCGGCGACGAGGCGCTGATCGAAGCGTCCGATGCGCCCTTCGCTTGCGCGACCTATGTCTCGGCGCGTGGGACTGAGACAGCCGGGCTTTTGCCGCGCGAGGCTATTCGACCCGTGACGCCGGAAGCTGTCGCGAGCGCAAAATGGGACGGGAAATGGCGGCGAACCGAGGCGAAGATCGTCCTGAAAACGCGCGGCGACGTCGTGAAGGTTTCCGGCAACGCGACCTATGGCGCTGAAGACCCCGAGCGGGTCAAGCGGGGCGCTGTGAATTCGGGGGAACTTGATGGCGAGGCCAAGCCGCGCGGAAACACTCTCGCGATTGGCTACGATCCCGATAAGTCCGCTGAACTGCCGACGCCTGAGGCAGCCAAGGACAGCTGCGCCGCGCGGCTCTCCCTATATGGCCGCTATCTCGTCGTCGAAGACAATCTGGGTTGCGGCGGCATGAATGTGAGCTTCTCCGGCGTCTATGTGCGCGCCGCGAAATAGCGCGGATTCTCCGTCCGAGACTTATTCGGTTAACCGCCCGCGCGTCTCTCGCTCGTATTCCGCAAGCTCGGAACTGATCGCGACGTCGTAGCGCTCATGCCAGTCGAGCGCGCGTAGCTTCGGCGGAAGCGCGGCGAGTTGCTCTTTCGCATAAGCGCGGATGTGCTGAAGGTCGCGGGGTTGCTCCGCAATGCGGCGTCCGGAAAGCATAACGGGTTGCAGCAATGCAACGCCCGGCAGCGTTTCACTGTGCCGGGCGATGACGTCCTTGACCGCGGCGCCGTCTCGAAACTCGCGAAAAACCTGCTTGCGGCCCGGCAGCGACCGCTTGCCCGCCGAGAGTTTCATCCGTCCTTCGCCGGCGTATTCGGTCAGCTTATAGGCGATGTCGAGCGCAGGGGCGTCGCTCGAGACCGCCATATCCGTGCCGACGCCGAATATGTCGATCGGCGCGTCGCGCGCAGTCAGCTCGTCGATCTTCGTTTCATCGAGGCCGCCGCTTGCGACGATCTGCACGTGGGTCAATCCGGCGCCGTCGAGAATGCGGCGCGCTTCGCGCGACAGAGCGTCGAGGTCGCCGGAGTCGAGACGCACCGCGCGGACTTTGAAATCCGCGCCGCGCTCCTTTGCAAGCGCGACGACCTTCTTGACGCCATCGATCGTGTCATAGGTGTCGACGAGAAGCGTCGTGTCGGGAAAGACATCGCTGAAGCAGCGAAACGCCTCCCTCTCTGTCGCGCAGGCCTGGACAAAACTATGCGCCATGGTTCCGGCGACCGGCAGCCCATACCGCTGGCCAGCTGCAACATTCGACGTTGACTCGACACCGCCGATATAGAACGCGCGCGCGCCCTTCGTTGCGGCGTCCAGGCCTTGCGCCCGTCTTGCGCCGAAATCGACGATGCTGGCGCCTCGCGCCGCGGCGACAACGCGCGCCGCTTTCGACGCCAGTATCGTTTGCAGCCCGATCTGATTGAGAACAAGCGTTTCGATGAGCTGCGCTTCGGCGACGGGCGCAACCACTTCCATGATCGGTTCGTTCTCGAAGAACGGCGTCCCCTCGCGCATTGCATAGATGTCGCCGGAGAAGCGAAAATTCGCGAGCCAATCGAGAAAAGGCTGCGAGGAGAATTCGAACGAAGCGAGATAGTCGATCTGCGGCGGCTCAAAGCGCAAATTTTCGATTTCGTCGAGAAGATCGTTCAAGCCGGCCGCGATCAGAAAATTGCGTTGCGGCGGCAGCTTGCGCACGAAGAGACTGAAGGTCGCCTGCGCGTCCATCTTCAATTCAAAATAAGCGCGCAGCATCGTGAATTCGTAGAGATCCGCGAAGAGCGCGCTGCTGGCCACTGATGCTCCTTCTCAGAATGCGATGGGTAAGGCTGAAAGCGCTCGCGCGCTACGCGCGACCTTACCGAGGGCGCCAAGTGCGGGCAATCTGCGCGCTGATGTCCCGCGCGGAAATTCAGTTCTCTTCGATGACGACGCCCGCCTTGCGCATCTTTTCGACGGCGTCTCTCCCGGCTTCCGGCGTAATGGCGCGCGAACCGGAAAGCCGCACATGCGTTTCAAATCCTTCCGCAATGGCGTCGAGCGCTGAGTCGCGCACGCAAACGTCGAGCGCCAGTCCGACGATCAACAGGCGACGCACGTCGAGCTGCCGCAGTCGAACCGCCAGTCCCGTCGCGTTGAAAGCGGAAAGTTGGTCGCGATCAGGCGCTGTTCCCTTGGTCACGATGATCGCGCGTTCGGGGAGGCGCAGATCGGGATGGAACTCAGCGCCTGCGCTGCCCTGAACGCAATGCGCTGGCCATGGTCCGCCGGCTTCGTCAAAGCTCGCATGGCCCGCCGGATGCCAGTCGCGGGACGCGACGACCGCCGCGCCGGCGGCGACGGCTTCTTCGATCAAGGCGTTGACCGTCGGCAGGATGCTGTCGGCGCCGGCGACCTCGAGAGCGCCGCCGGCGCAGAAGTCGCGCTGCACGTCGAGAATAATCAGCGCGTCGCCGGGCTTCAGCCGTATCGCTTCGCTGGGCATGAAGCTGCTCCTGAGAGGGTATGAATGCGGCGCGACGTGAAAAGCCGATGCGTAACGCCGGTCATCTCCGTTGCGTGTGAACTCTGACGCTTACAGGAATGCTTAACCCGCGTAGTGGCTTTTCAGCGCTAGCGAGGCCATTTCTATACGGTTGTGTTCATGCGGCATCGGGGTGAGACAACGACCAACATCCAGCGTCCCTGCTTGCGGCGTCGAGCGATGCCTAGCATAATCCGGCAGCTTACGGCGACAGCGCCGCTGCGCGCCAGTGCGCGAACGACGGGTCAGCTTGCTGAGCCGATGAAGTCGCCGTAGACTTGTTGAACTTTGCGAACGTTTCCTAATGAGTAATGCATGAATTTATATCAGCAAATCATGTTTGGTCTCGGCGCCATTCTTTTGGTGTTCGGTATGGCGCTGATGGTGTTTAGATCGGCGGACGGAGGTCTCACGAAGATCAAGCTTCCGGTTGTTGAGCTTGAACTCAACGGAGGGGCTTTGTTCGTGATGGTTTTGGGTGCGGGCCTTATGTATTTCGGCGTTTATCTTGAGGCGTCGTCTCCATTCAAGACTGCAGCTGCTCCAGATAAGACGCCGAATAAACTGTCAGTTTTTGAAGACCAAGATTCCGAGAAGAAAGCAACGGCGCCTGGGAGTCCTTCGGAGGAGAAGGCGTCGATGGAGGATGACGCGCGACGAGCGAGAGAGAACCGCTCGTCGGAGGAAGCTCGGAAGGTTCGGGAAGCTGAGGACGAACAGTCCGCCGATGAAGCGCGCCGAGCCACCGCGAAACAAGCGCTCGACACCGCTCGCAAGGCGCAAGAGCTCGCCAAGGAGAGAGCCGCCGCCGAGGAGTCGGCGCGCCGAGCCGATGAGATACAATCTTTGGAGCGGACGCGGAAGATGGCCGCTGCCGCTCTTGAGGAGCTACAGAAAGCTAGAAACAAAGAAGAATCTCAGTCTTCGTCGCAAAGTGCGGCGGTAACGCCATCTCCCCCCGTGACGCAACCCGCTTCGCCGTCACGAGTCGAGTCGGTTGGTAGCGCTTCGCTCTGGGATCACAACGGATCAACCATGGTCCTGATATCCGACGGCAAGCGCCGCAAGTTCTACTATGACGCTCCAAGAGAGGGCTTGGTCGCACAGGGAGTTCACAACGGCACTTTACTGTTTGAAGGAACGCGGCAAGGAAACAAGTACATTGGCACAGCCTACCGGTTCTCATCGGGGTGTGCCCCGATTGGTTTTTCCGTAGATGGCGACGTGGTGAACGAACACGAGGTAATCGTTCGGGGCCGCGCGCCCAACCGCCGAAACTGTCGGACCACCGGATATTCAGACAGTACGCTGCGCTTCACCTATACTCGAACTGTCAGCGACTACTCGTTCCCAGCTGGCGGCGAATAAGGCGGCGACTATCACGCCGGGCGCTGCAATCGGGCGAGGCGCGACCGGCATTTAGCGCGGTCGCGCCGTCTTTGCCTTAGCCCGACATGGCCAAGCTGGGCAGCGCGGCTTTAGATTGTCGGCTCAAAGGCTGTCGTCAGCAGCCGCAGCGGCCGCCACCGTAGCCGTAATAGGCCGGATAGGACCCGCCATAACCTGACCCACCATAACCCCAATAGCTGGGATATGAGGAGCCCCAATAGCCCGAGCCGTACGGATAGCTCGTCGCGGCGCCGAGCGCTAGTCCGGTCGCCAGGCCCGCGCCTAAGCCCCATCCGCCATAGCCCCAGCCGGGACTGCGCCATCCGGCGCTATAGCCCCAGTGGCCCGCTCCGGGGCCCCAACCCCAGCGGCGCCATGCGGACGCCGGGGTCGAGACCGTCAATGCGCCGGCGAGCATCGTTGCGGCGAGCGCCGTCGTAAGCAGCTTGCGAGAGTTTTTCATCGCGGAATCTCCAGGTCCTTGGCTGACAAAGCCCCCGGCCACCGCGTCTAACGCGAGCCTCTCTTGCTTGTTCCGTCGGCCGTCCGCTTGCGCGTGATTTCGGCGTGATGGGCCAAGACTGATTCCCTGTAAATTTCTGCGCTAAACCGAATAGAACCCTTGCAATGGACATTTGACTTTGCGCGTGCGGCGGACTCGGCGAAAGCTGACGTCATCGTCAAGACGACTGATTTTACATAGCCTTGTCTTAAGGCTCCGCATAAGCTACAAAGGCTTTTCTGGAGTTGTTTCAAATTCCGATATTGCGTCATGCCTCAGAGTCCGTCCGAAGACATTATGCTGAATTGCATAGCTTTCGGAGCATGAGGCGGATGGAGGCGATGCGCAAGAATGCGAGCGCCTTCTGGTTGAGGCACTCCCAATCCTTGGCCAATCTTCGACACCGACCGAGCCAGGAAAAAGTTCGTTCGACAACCCAGCGCCTCGGCAAAACCTCGAAACCTTTCGCCGTATCGGAACGCTTGACGATTTCCGTCACGAGGTTTGGCAAAGCCTTCTTCTGCGCCGCGCAAAAGATTGGTCCCTGATATCCACCATCGGCGAACAGCTTTTGCAGGAACGGGAATTTCCCGAACAAGGTGCGCAGAACGAGAACGCCGCCGTCGCGATCCTGCGTGTCGGCGGGATGAACGATCGCATGAAGCAGTAGGCCTATCGTATCGACGAGAATATGCCGCTTCTTGCCGTTGATCTTTTTGCCCGCATCATAGCCGTGCGGATCAATGCAGCGCCCCCTTTTTCCGCCCCTTTCACGCTCTGGCTGTCGATGACGGCGGCGGTCGGACTGGCTTCGCGCCCGGCGGCATCGCGGCACTTCACGTAAAGCGCGTGGTGGAGGCGATCGATCGTGCCATCATAAGTCCAAAGATCGAAATAGCCGTATACCGTGCTCTTGGGCGGCAAATCCTTGGGAATCGCGCGCCACTGGCAGCCGGTCGAGAGAACATACATCAGGCCGTTCACGATCTCGCGCAGGTTCACCTTGCGCTTGCCGCCCCCGCGTCTTGCGGGCGGGATCAATGGGGCGATCAGCTCCCATTCCGCGTCCGTCACATCGCTCGGATAGCGCAGACCACTACGGTCATAGCGAACACGGTTTTCGTTCGTCCACATCCGCGACCCCTTCGAGAATCAGGCCGCTCCATCGAATCATAAAAGACTCATTCGACTCAACTTCCCTTCGGACAGACACTCACATGGGAGCGCATTATGAGCCCCCCAGCCTCACTTTCGCTGCAACACGAAGTCCTCGAGCAATTTGAAGACGCGGCGAGAAAGCTCCGGGAACGCTTCAGGTCATCCGTTACTGAAGCGTTGCCCGGTTTCGCGCGCCGATTATTCGAGCTCGAATGGCAAGAGTCTGCCGATATAACGATTATTGAGTCCGTTCCGCCGCTGACGCTCGTGTATCTGATGAGGCTGCGAGCGGTGCGTGTATGATTTGCTCAATAAGAATTACGAAGGCGTTGCGAATTCACACTTTGAAAAATGTGTCGCCGAAGCAGCGAATGATATCAGGGCCAAAGTGACCGCCTCATGGAGTTATGAGGACGGCGCCATAAGAATTCTGAGAGAACGCACGGCTTAGACCGTATCGCATCGCCAATAGTTTGATTTAATGGCAGGAGTGGAGGGGCTCGAACCCCCAACCCCCGGTTTTGGAGACCGGTGCTCTACCAGTTGAGCTACACTCCTGCAGGCGCTTGAGAGGCGCGCGCCTTCAATGCCGCAACGGCGCCACGGACGCAAGTGCCGCAGATGCAAGCGCTCGGCGCTCTGCCATTGTCAGGAATTGCCGCCGGACAGCACCGTGACGGCGCGCCGGTTCTGCGACCAGCAGGAAATGTCGTCGCAGACGGCGACCGGACGCTCCTTGCCGTAGCTGACGGTGCGGATGCGCGACCCGGCGACGCCGCGCGAGATCAGATAGTTCTTGGCCACTTCGGCGCGTCGGGCGCCCAGCGCGAAATTATACTCGCGGGTACCGCGCTCGTCAGCGTGCCCCTCCATGGTGAAGCTGTAGCGCGAATAGCGATTAAGCCATTCCGCCTGCTTGTCGAGCGTCGACTGCGCGGTCGAGGTCAGATCGGTCGAGTCGGTCTCGAAGAAAATGCGGTCCCCGACATTGACCACGAAATCCTGTTGGGTGCCTGGGCCCGCGACCCCATGTCCGCCGGCGTAGCGGCCGCCGGCCAGATCGCCCGCGGCCTCGTCCGCCGTGTTCTTGGCGCAGGCCGAAAGCGCCAGCGCCGCCGTCAGGGCGACGACGAATTTGGCGCTGCAGGCGCGTAGCGAAAGCGGCATGAGGAACTCCTGTTTCGACCACCGAACGGCGATAGTCCTAGTCTTCCCGGGTTAAGCGAAGGTTCCGTCAACCTTGATCGAAGCTAACTTGCACCTGTTGCATTTGAGCAATTTGGCGGCTTCGTTAATAGACGGTTAATTGGTTAACGGAAGCTTAACACGCTGTTTCGGCGGGAATTTGACGGTTTCACACGGTGCCCGGCCTGAGCGCTCGCGCCCGGTTGCTTTGGCGAGAGTCTCGCTCTTACTATCAGTTATCACGCCAGCGGCGGGCGGGATGGATCAGGAGCGTGACATGAACGAAGGCATCGCGCCTTTCCTCTCGCCGCTGACGTTGCTTCTTGGCGGCGGCCTGTTGGCGATCGGATTGCTGTCGCTAATCGATCTCCACTTTTTCAAGACAAAGGCGCAGGGCAAGATCGCGTTGGCGATCGGCCTGCTCTTCATCTTCGCCACCGAGGCGATGTTCGTGACGAGCGGCGCCAGCGGGCGCTATTTCGAAGGTCAAAAGCTCGACGTCACCGACTGCGAATTTCAAACAGAGCGGGATTTCCCGGCTGAGCGCCGCTCCAATCCCAAGCTCGTCCACGACAAGATCGTGGCCTGCATGGATATGCTTGGCTACGACTGGAGCCGGGAACACTATCACTGCGCCGAAGCGCCGATCTCCACCAATGTCTTCTGCTATCTGCCGCGCGCCCCCATGCAGCGCAGCATCGTCGCCTGGCAGATGCGCTTCGAATAGGTCAGAACAGCGATCCCTGATCGTCGCTACCGAGCAGCCGTCTCATGCGCCGGCGCGGTCGCGGCGGAGCGGGCGGGTCGGGGGTCGCGGCGCCCGCCCGCGCGGCGATTCTGCCGTCGGCGATTTCGATATCGAGACCAGTCCCGGGCGGGGCCTGCGCGACGCTGCGCACCAACGCACCGCTCTCATCGCGCACCAGAGCAAAACCGCGCGCCAGCACGGAACGATGGCTGAGCGACTCTTGCAGCCGCACGAGCCGGTCGAGCCGATCCTGGCTGCGGACGATCAGGCCCGCAACGGCGCGGTCCAGCCGCTGCGCGGCCCCAGCGAGACGTTGCCTGGAGGCGGCGTTCTCCTGACGCGCCAGAACGGCGCGGGCGAAGTATCCCTGCCGCAGCCGCGTCCCAAGGCCGCGCAGCTTCTCATGTACCCGGGCCAGCTCCGCCTGCGGCGAGTGGCGAGCAAGGAGCGCGGCGGCCCGAGAAACCCGCAGCCGCCGTCCGTCTCTGGCGGCGCGAACGCCGGCGCCCAGCCGTTCCGCCGCCCGGTCGAGACGCTGGCGGGGGCTGGCGAGCAGCGCGTCGCCCGCCGGCAGCAGCCGCGCGAAAGTGGAAAGCAGGGCGCGGCGCTGTTCCATGGCGCGGCGGCGCGCCCCTTCCAGCCGGCTCGCGCGCACGGCGAGATGTTCGAAAAGCTCGACGCGGACGGGAACCGCCTTCTCAGCGGCGCCGGTCGGCGTCGGCGCGCGCAGGTCGGCGACGAAGTCGATGAGCGTCGTGTCGGTCTCATGGCCGATCGCCGAAATCAGCGGAATGGCGCTCTCGGCCGCCGCCCGGACGACCAGCTCCTCGTTGAAGCCCCATAAATCCTCGAGCGAACCGCCGCCGCGCGCGACGATCAGCACGTCGGGGCGCGGAATGGCGCCGCCGGCTGGCAGCGCATTGAAGCCGCGAATGCCCGCGGCGACTTCCTCGGCGCAGCTCTCGCCCTGCACCCGCACCGGCCAGACCAGCACGCGCCGCGGGAAGCGGTCGTTCAGACGGTGGAGGATGTCGCGGATCACGGCGCCGGTCGGCGAGGTCACGACGCCGATGACGCGCGGCAGGAAGGGCAGGGCGCGCTTGCGCGCCTCGTCGAACAGGCCCTCGGCCGCGAGCGCCTTGCGGCGGGCGTCGAGCAGCGCCATCAGCGCGCCGACCCCGGCCGGCTCCAGCGACTCGATGACGATCTGATAGGAGGATTTTCCGGGGAAGGTGGTGACGCGGCCGGTCGCGACGACCTCCAGCCCCTCCTGCGGCTTAGTGCGCAGCCGCGCGAAGGTCGACTTCCAGATCACCGCATCGAGCCGCGCGCTCTGGTCCTTGAGCGAGAAATAGGCGTGGCCGGAGGCGTGCGGGCCGCGATAGTTGGAGATTTCACCGCGCACCCGCACCCGCCCGAAGCGGTCCTCGATGGTGCGCTTGAGCGCATTGGCGAGTTCGGAGACGCTGATCTCCGGCGCATTGGTCTGAGGAGCCTCGCCCCCGCTCTCGGTCAGGTCGGACATGGACGAGAGATATGGCCCAATATCGGTCGGCGGGCGAGCGGCAAAGAACGTCGTTGTGGACGCGCCCTGGGAAGCCTCAAAATTGGCCGGCTCTGAACCGCTACAATCGTTCAGGCATTGCTGGTCAAAGCGAAAGGACAAGCAATGGCAATTGCCAAGAACACGATCTGCCTCTGGTACGACAAGGACGCAGAGGCTGCAGCCCGCTTCTACGCCGAGACTTTTCCAAACAGCGCGGTGACCGCTGTCTACCGTGCTCCGAGCGATTATCCATCCGGCAAGGCGGGCGACGTCCTGACGGTCGAGTTCTCAGTAGCCGGCATCCCTTGTCTCGGCCTCAATGGCGGACCCATGTTCAAACACAACGAAGCCTTTTCGTTCCAGATCGCCACCGACGATCAGCAAGAGACCGACCGTTACTGGAACGCTATCGTCAGTAATGGCGGCGTGGAGAGTGCGTGCGGCTGGTGCAAAGACAAATGGGGAGTCTCTTGGCAAATCACGCCGCGTGTGCTGACCGAGGCGCTAGCCGCCGGCGGCGACGAAGCAAAACGCGCGTTTGAAGCGATGATGGATATGAAGAAAATTGACGTCGCCAGGATTGCGGCGGCCCGCCGCGGCTGAGATTGATTTCCGCTCCTGGCGCGTCGCCGAAGTCGAAGCTGTCTCTGTCGGAGACGGAATGTCGAAGTGCTAGATCTCTAACGCTACCGCGTCTCGCTCATCGAATAGCGCGCCGATCCGGTCGGGCCGTTCGGCAGAACGGCGAGAATGTTCGGCTGGAGGTAGGTCCGTCCCTCGGTCAACTGTTGCTCGGGATCGTCGATATTGCCGCGAAGATACCAGCCGCTGACATCGAGGGGCGGGAGAGGCGGCAGCCCGTCGGCGCGCGCATCGAGAGCGCCTGTGACGATGACGGCTAACAGCGCCAGCGCGATGGTGCGGCCCATGTTGGTCCCCTTGGTTCGGGCGCCCTGTCGCGTTTTGATGACGCAGGGCCGACGACGGCAACATGGGCGGCAACGCTTAACGATGCGTTAACCGTATCGCTTAACCATCGATCTCAACCAACTCTTACCTTCTGGCGGCTGCGCCCGCGCGCGGCGCCGAACGCGCCCGCAGCGGCTTCGCGTCAGGCCGCCTCGGCGGAGGCTTTCAGCGCGCTGCAGACTTGGGCGACGAGCGATTCGACCAGTTCTCGATCGTCGCCTTCGCCCATGACTCGGATAACCGGCTCAGTGCCGGAAGGCCGAACGATGAGTCGGCCAGAGCCGCCGAGCCGCGCCCGCGCATCGTCGATTGCGGATGCGACCGCGGCGCGCTCCAATTCGCCGCGCTGGGCGCGCACATTCTGCAAGATTTGCGGCAGGGGCTCGAAGCGGTGGCAGACTTCGCTCACCGGACGATTCTGGCGCTTGACCACCGCCAGCGCCTGCATCGCCGTCACCAGTCCGTCGCCGGTCGTGCAATAGTCGGACAGAATGACGTGGCCCGATTGTTCGCCGCCGATATTGTAGCCGGCTTCGCGCATGCGCTCGATCACATAGCGGTCGCCGACCGCCGTTCGCTCTAAAGTCAGTCCGAGCGAACTCAGATGACGCTCCAATCCGAGATTGGACATGATCGTCGCGACGAGTCCGGGTTTGGACAGCAATCCTTGGTCGCGCCAGCTTTCCGCGACCACCGCCATCAGCTGATCGCCGTCGATGAGGCGCCCCTGTTCGTCGACCATCATGACGCGGTCGGCGTCGCCGTCGAGCGCAATGCCGACGTCGGCGCGCAGTTCGCGCACCTTGTCGCGCAGCGCTTGCGGCGATGTGGAGCCGACACGATGATTGATGTTGAAGCCGTCGGGTTCGACGCCGATGGCGATCACCTCGGCGCCAAGCTCCCACAGCGCTTCAGGCGCCACCTTATAGGCTGCGCCATTGGCGCAATCGACGACGACGCGCAAGCCTTCGAAGCTCATGTTGCGGGGCAGCGTGCGCTTGGCGAATTCGATGTAGCGCGCGCGGACGTCGTCGATGCGGCGCGCACGGCCGAGTTCTCTCGGGCCTGCGAGCTTGCGCATGATGTCGTTGTCGATGAGACGTTCGATCTCGTGTTCGATTTCGTCGGAAAGCTTGTAGCCGTCCGGTCCAAACAGCTTGATGCCGTTGTCCTCGAAAGAATTGTGAGACGCGGAAATCATCACGCCGACATCGGCGCGCATCGATCGCGTCAGCATGGCGACCGCGGGCGTCGGCATCGGCCCGAGCAGCAGCGGATCCATTCCGACCGAGGTGAAGCCGGCGACCAGCGCATATTCGATCATATAGCCGGAGAGCCGCGTGTCCTTGCCGATGACGACGCGATGCCGGCCTTCGCCGCGATGAAAGATGAGGCCCGCCGCCTGACCGACCTTGAGCGCGAGCTCCGGCGTGATTTTCTCATTGGCCAGTCCGCGAATGCCATCGGTGCCGAAATGGGTCCGGGTCATTGAATATCCTCAGCGAGCGGCGCCCTGGCCAAGCCGGCGCATCTTTCACGCCAAGCCGGCGCATCTTTCACGCCAAGCCGGCGCATTTATGAACATGATGTCATATTGTCGGGAGCTGTGTTCTCCCCAGCCCAGCGAAAGGTTAATGAACACTCGCATATCGCCTGAACGGATGTCCACATGGAAGTCAAAATCTACCATAACCCGGCCTGCGGCACCTCGCGCAACGTGCTCGCCGCTTTGAAGGCGGCAGGTTATGAGCCGCAAGTGATAGAATATCTCAAGACTCCGCCCAGTCGTGCGGCCTTGAAGGATCTACTTCGCCGCATGGGCAAGAATGTGCGCGAGATTTTGCGTAGACGCGGCACGCCCTATGAAGAGTTGGGCCTGGATAATCCCGCCCTGTCGGACGACGAGATTTTCGCCGCCATCGAGAAACACCCGATTCTGATTGAACGGCCGATCGTATCGATGGGCGAAAATGCGGCCCTTTGCCGCCCAGCCGAAACGGTCAATGAGCTGATCGCTCAGTCGAAGGCATAGATCGTCGAGATCAATGCAAAAAACCCAGCGGGGGACCGCTGGGTTTTTCTTTCGTCAGATCGGATGCGGCTCCATGCCGCCGACGTCGGGTTCCGGTTTCGAACCCGTCGTCGGCACCGCCGAGCCGCGCGGCGGCGGCGTCGGCGCCGACTCGTCGCGCACCGGCCGCTTGCCGACGAGCAGGCCCTTGATCTCGTCGCCGGTCAGCGTCTCAAATTCGAGAAGCGCATTAGCGAGCGTGTCCAGGTCGGTGCGCCTGTCGACGAGAATCTGCTTGGCCTTGTCATAGCCTTGCTGCACGAGGCGGCGCACTTCCGCGTCGATCGTCTCCTGCGTCTGTTCGGAGAAGGTTTGCGTGCGTCCGAGCGAGTAGCCGAGGAACTGCTCCTGTTGCGGGTCAGCGTACGCGACCGTGCCGAGCTTGTCGGAGAAGCCGAGCTGCGTGACCATCGCGCGCGCGATCCGCGTCGCCTGCTGAATGTCCGACGCCGCGCCGGAGGTCGTCTTCGCTGCGCCAAAAATCAATTCCTCGGCGACGCGGCCGCCCATCGCCATCGCCAGCATCGCCACGAGTTGCTCGTAGCTTTGCGAGATCTGGTCGCGTTCGGGAAGACCCTGCACCATGCCGAGCGCTCTGCCGCGCGGAATGATCGTCGCCTTGTGGATCGGAATCGAGCCCGGCATATTCAAGGAGACGAGCGCATGGCCGCCTTCGTGATAGGCGGTGAGCTTCTTCTCCTCGTCGGTCATCACCAAAGTGCGGCGCTCGGCGCCCATCATGATCTTGTCGCGCGCGTCCTCGAACTCCTGGCTCGTGACGATCCGCTTCGAACGCCGCGCCGCGAGCAGCGCCGCCTCGTTGACAAGATTCATCAGATCGGCGCCCGAGAAGCCCGGCGTGCCGCGCGCAACGATCTTCAAATCCACGTCCGGCGCCAAAGGCACCTTGCGGGCGTGAACTTTCAAAATCTTCTCGCGGCCGATGAAGTCCGGGTTCGGCACCTGGATCTGCCGGTCGAAGCGGCCCGGACGCATCAGCGCCGGGTCGAGCACGTCCGGACGGTTGGTCGCGGCGATCAGGATGATGCCCTCATTCGCCTCGAAGCCATCCATCTCGACGAGCAGCTGGTTTAAGGTCTGCTCGCGCTCGTCATTGCCGCCGCCAAGTCCGGCGCCGCGATGGCGTCCGACCGCGTCGATCTCGTCGACGAAGATGATGCAGGGCGCGTTCTTCTTCGCCTGTTCGAACATGTCGCGCACGCGCGACGCGCCGACGCCGACGAACATTTCGACGAAGTCGGAGCCCGAGATCGAGAAGAACGGCACGCCCGCTTCGCCGGCGATGGCGCGCGCCAGCAAGGTCTTGCCGGTGCCTGGCGGCCCGACAAGCAGCACGCCGCGCGGAATGCGGCCGCCGAGACGCTGGAACTTCTGCGGATCGCGCAGGAATTCGACGATCTCCTGCAGATCCTCCTTGGCTTCGTCGACGCCGGCGACGTCTTCAAACGTGACGCGGCCTTGCGTCTCGGTCAAAAGCTTCGCTTTCGACTTGCCAAAGCCCATTGCACGGCCGGCGCCGCCCTGCATCTGGCGGGAGAGGAAAATCCACACCGCGAGAAACGCGACAAGCGGCAGCGCGTTGAGCAGCAGCGTCATCATGAAGCCGCCGCCTTCATTGTTCGGCTTGGCGCTGATCGAGACGTTCTTCGCCTGCAGGCGGGGCACGAGATTGGCGTCGTCCGGCGCATAGGTGGTGAAAGGCCGGTTGTCGTTGAAGTGCCCGACGATCTCATTGCCGGCGATGGTCACGTCATGGACACGACCCTGGTCTATCTGGGTGAGCAGCTCGCTATAAGAAATGTCGCGTATCGGCGTGCGCTGGCCGGGCTGCTGAAACAACATGACAAGCGCGACCACGAGCAATCCGATGATTGCCCAAAGCGCGAGGTTCCTGAAGTGTGGGTTCATTTGGGAAGCCTGTCGGGAGCCGCTCGGTCGGGCTTATCCCCCGAAGCGTTCCGGTCATCCGTCTAATTTAGGCTCACCGGCAGGCGTTGCCAAGGCTCGGAAAGGGCCGTGAATCCGGGCGTCGCCGTGTCGCGGCTTAGCTGTTTCGCATATGATCGTCCAAAGCCGCGACAATTGGCTTTACTCTAATTTGAGCGGCGAGGCGGCGCAGGGCGCAGCCGAACGCGTCCGCCGATGGCTTCGATGGAGACATCGGCAAGCGTGATTCTCATCGATTTGCGCGCGGTCAGCGCCGCCGCGACGCGTGCGCTGGCGCGCTCCAGACGTTCGAGGCGAAGCGCAGGGACCGGCGCAAGGCGCAGGATGGCGTTCGCCAGCGTCCGCTGAAGAATTTCCGGGGGCGCCGCGCACAGCGTCGCGGCGTCGAGTTCGACGCATGACGCTTCATCTTTGCGCAATGCGCGCTCTAGCGTCTCGGCGGCGCAATGCGTCAGCGCCGCATCGGCGCGCGCCGCGCGCGCGCCGAGTCTTAGAAGAGCGTCCTGACCGAAGCCCTGGGCGGCGAGGAAAGGCGCGAGCTTGCGCAGCCGGACGCGGGCGAAGCTTTCGTCTTCGTTCGACGGATCACGAAAAAACGACTGTCCTGCGCGCGCGCAGATCGATTCCAGCGCTGCTTTGCGAAAGCCGAGCAACGGCCTCAGAAGCGCAAATCCTTCACAGCGCGAGACAGGCGCCATGCCGGCGAGTCCCGCGACTCCGGAGCCGCGCATTAAGCGAAACAGTATCGTTTCGGCCTGGTCATCGGCGTGATGCGCGAGAACGATGGCCGATGCGCCATTGCGACGGGCGCAGTCCGTCAGCAGCGCATAGCGCGCCTGGCGCGCGCGCTCCTGCAGGCGCGTCGACGGCTTTTCCTCTTCCCACGTCAACAGATGATGCGCAAAGCCGAGATCATGCGCCCAGCGGCCAACCTCTTCGGCCTCCGCGCGCGCCGCCTTGCGCAAGCGGTGATCGACGGTCGCGACCGCAATGTCGCGCGACGATCGCAAAGACCATTGCGCGCAAAGCAGCATCAAGGCGACCGAATCAGGTCCCCCGGAAACCGCGAGCAGCAGGGAGGGGTAGGGCGCAAGGAGCGCGAGCGCCTCTTCGCGCAGTCGCTCGATCGACTCGTCGATGGCAGCTTCCGCTTCGGCGCCGGGCATGCCTACGCCCGACGGGCGCCGGTCGCCGCGCCGACGGCGAGATCAGGCTGCAGCTGGGCGCAATCGCCAAAATGCAGATGAAGTGACCGATTCCAAAAGTTTAGCGCGCGCTTTGCGCCCAAAAAACAGCGTCCGCTCTTTCGCGAGCCGCGCGCTGCTAACATTGGATTTTTTTGCTTTCACGTTGAGCCGCTTCGCGGATTCGCGTCGCCGCTTTCGGGAATTTGACGTGGATCTCGGAATAGGAGGCGCAGGCCTGCTCCTTCGCGCCCATTGCGCTCAGTGACTGGCCAAGCCGCAACAGCGCTTCCGGCGCCTGCTGCGAATCGCCGTACTTTGTCGAGATTTCCAGATATTTCTCGGCCGCCTCGCGGTGGCGGCCGCGCAGAAAAAAACTCTCGCCTAAATTGAACGTCGCGGCGGGGGCGAGCTTGCCCTTACCGTTCTTCGACAGAAAAATCGCGAGCGTCCGCTCAGCTTCTTCATATTTGCCGGCGCGCAGCGCGGCGATGGCCTGATCATATTCCTCCTTGGGACCAGGGATGGCGGGGGCGGCGGCGATCTCGGCCGGCGGCGGCTGGTCGCCGACAAGGCGGCCGTGGGCGATATCAAGCGGCTGGCCGGCTTCGCGCACCGGCGCGCCGGTCGCTGCGCCTGAAGGCCGCGTTGCGGTGTCGAGCGGCGCGGACGGGGGCGTCGTCCCTAGCGGCCTCGGTGCGCCGGGCGCCGATGGCTGCGCCGCGGGGTCGAAGGCGTCGCCCCGCTTGCCGGCGTTCGCGCTCGCCACGGGGGGAAGCGTCGTTTGCGCCGCCGCCGGCGGATTGGTCGGTCCGCGGGGGGCAGCTTCGGCGTGCGCCGGCTCGGTCTTTGCGGATCGCAATTGTTCTTCCAGAAGCTGCACCTTGTGCTGCAACTCCTCATTTTGTCCGGTCAATCGGCGCAGTTCGCGCTCCAGCCGATCAATCCGCATCGCCATCGCCGCGTCTGACCCCGGTCGCTGCTCAGCTCCGTCATAAATATCCGACGGCGGAACATTGTAGGTCTGAGCGGAGCGGGCGTTGGGCTCCGGCTGCGGATCGCCATAGTGGTCGAACGCCTCGGCGGCGCCCGCAGCAAAGAAGGACAGGGCGAAAATGAGAGCGTAGCGTGAGAGCATGTCGCGGAGGCCGTGACTTTCGCTTAAGCGCGTCGCCCGATTCGACGCGTGCGAGATCATGCCGGAGTATAGGCTTCCATCCGGCTAAAGTTGGGCGATGCGATCATTCAAACTTCGCGCAGTCGATCTGCTTTGGCTCCAAAGAGCGGCGTTCGCCGCGTTTATGGCGGCGGCTTGGCCATCATGGGCCCAGTCGCTTCCGGCCGCGGCGGAAAACGGGGAATGCTCGCTTGAAGGGGCGGTTCCCGGGACTGTCGCCGCGGTCGACGAGGATTTCGAACTCCTACTCGACGACGGCCGCCGCGTCGCGCTCGCCGGCCTCGACTTTCCGCCGCCGGAAGCAGGCGAGCTGCCCGCCGCCGTCCGTAATCGTTTAGCGGCCTGGCTTCCGGGCCGCGACGTATTTGTGGGCGCTTTCGCTCCGGCGTCCGACCGCTGGGGCAGGACGCCCGCCCGGCTTTACGCGAGCGATCCCGCGGGAGGACCCTCGGCGCCCCTGACCTCTGTGGCGGAGGCGCTGCTCGCCGCCGGCGACGCGCGCTTTCGCCCCGACCCGACCGCCGCCGCCTGCGCCAAGGCCTATTTGGCCGCCGAAGCCCTGGCGCGCAACGCCGGCGTCGGACTCTGGTCACGGCCGGAATTTCGCCAAATCGACGTGTCAACGCCGGACGCCGCGAAGGAGCTGCAGCGGCGCAAGGGAATGATCGTCGTCGTCGGCGACATCCGTTCCGTCGGCGAGTCGCGGCGCGCCTTCTACCTTAATTTTGGCGACAAATGGCGCGATAGCTTCACCGTCGTGATTTCACGGCGCAATTTGGCTATGTTCGGGCGAATCGAGCCCCGCTCGCTAGTCGGGCGGCGAGCCCGCGTACGAGGACTTATTGAGACCGGGTCTCGCATCGAAATCGCTGCGCCAGCCGAGATCGAATTTTTTGAGAGCGGCGTCACTCGCTAGGCGGGCGGCGCCCTCTTTGACTGCGGCCGTCGTCGCGCTGACGCTGGGCGGCTGCGCAGAACTGGAGCGGCAAGGAAATCTCTTTACGGCGCCTTCGCCGCCAACCCGGCCGGCGACGCCGCGAACCGATAATCGCAGCACGGTCCAACATAAGGAACTCGTCGCCCAATTTGGCGGCGAATATGAAGCGCCCGCCGCAGAGCGTTATCTCGACGCCATTCTCGTCAAACTGGCGGCCGTCAGCGATACGCCCGGCCAGCCGACCTACAAGGTGACGATCCTCAACACCCCTGTCGTCAACGCCTTTGCGCTGCCGTCCGGCAATCTTTACGTCACCCGCGGACTCCTGGTGCTCGCCGGTGATGCGTCCGAGGCGGCGGCGGTGATGGCCCACGAAATCGCCCATGTTTCGCTTCGCCACAGCGCGCTGCGCGCCGAGCGCGAGCGAGAGGCGGCGGTCATCTCGCAAGCCGCCGCCGTCATTCAGAACCGCCAAAAAGGCGACGAGGTGCGGTCCAGCCAGCGGCTCTCGGTCGCAAGCTTCTCCCGTCAGCAGGAGCTCGACGCCGACGCAGCCGGCGTCCGCGTCATCGCGCGGGCGGGCTTCGACCCATTTGGCGCTTCGCGCTTCCTGACGGCGCTGGGGCGGTCCACGGAGTTGCGAGCGGCGCTCTATGGAAAAAAGAAGTCGTTCGAGTTCGACATCATGTCGACGCATCCCTCGACTCCCGACCGCATCACCAAAGCTGTCGCTGCGGCGCGCGAAATCGGGGCGCCAGGGATCGGGGTCATCGACCGAAGCGGTTATCTCGAGGCCGTCAAGGGCGTCGCCTTCGGCGACGATCCCATGGAAGGCTACGTTCGCGGCCGCAAGTTCACCCATCCGCGATTGCGCTTCACCTTCACCGCGCCCGAGGGTTTTCTTCTCGAGAACTCCAACGAGGCCATATTCGGCGTGCGCGAACCCGATAATGAAGCCTTGCGGCTCGACAGCGTGCGCTTGCCCTCCGACGAGAACCTCGAAAACTATGTCGGCTCCGGCTGGGTCGACGGCCTTCTTCCATCGTCCGTGCGCACTATGGACATCAACGGACTCCCTTCAGTGGTCGCCGTCGCCCGGGCGGGCGAGTGGAACTTCCGGCTGGCGGTGATTCGGTCAGGCGAGTTTTTCTACCGCCTGATTTTTGCGGCCCGCACGTTGAGCGACGACGCTGACGCGCGCTTCATGGAGTCGATCAAATCTTTCCATCGCCTCGCGCCTGACGAAATCACTGACGCCCGCCCGTTAAGGATTTCGGTCGCTGTCGCCGCGCCCGGCGACACCATCGAAACGATGGCCGCGCGGATGGTGGTTCCCAATCGCCCGGTCGAATACTTCATGCTTCTCAATGGGCTGCTGGCCGGCGACGCGGTCATACCCGGCGAACATTACAAAATAGTAACTGAGTGACGTTCCGGTTTTTGCTCACTTCGGGAACAACTGTCGCGCCTCGACAGTTATCCCTGCAAGGCAAAATCTTGGCGCGCGGATTTGCTCGTATTGTCGAGACAACCGCGTATGGAGGGCGTCATGGCGTATATGCCTGGGCTCGGACGCGAGTTGATTAAGGCTGCCGCGGAAGCTCCCTTTCTGGAGCGAGAAGAGGAAAAGCAGCTCGCAGTGGCGTGGCGAGAGCGGGACGATCAAAAAGCGCTACATAAGTTGACCGCAGCGCACATGCGTCTCGTCATCGCGCTGTCGGCAAAGTTCAGACATTACGGATTGCCGCTCTCCGATCTTGTCCAGGAAGGTCATGTCGGGCTTCTGGAAGCGGCCGCGCGGTTTGCGCCCGAACGAGACGTTCGCTTCTCTACCTACGCGACGTGGTGGATCAGAGCTTCGATCCAGGACTATGTTCTGCGCAACTGGTCGATCGTGCGGGGCGGAACGAGTTCGTCGCAGAAGGCGCTTTTTTTCAACTTGCGGCGCTTGCGCGCAAGGTTGGCGCGCGAAAACCACGGCGCGAGCGCGATGGACACCTATCAGACGATCGCTAACGCCATCGGCGTCTCGCGCGCCGATGTCGAGATGATGGATTCGCGTCTTTCCGGCTCCGACGTGTCGTTGAACGCGCAACTCGTCGACGATGATTCGTCGGCCTCCGCGCAGCGAATGGACTTTCTCGTCGACGAGAAGCCGCTGCCCGACCAAGTCGTCGAGGAAACGCTGGATTCGGACCGGCGCGCGCGCTGGCTCAAGGACGCGCTCGCCATACTCTCCGAGCGCGAGTTGCGCATCGTGCGCGAACGGCGGCTGGCGGAAAACCTGGTGACGCTCGAGACTCTCGGCGACCGCCTCGGGATCTCCAAGGAGAGGGTGCGTCAAATTGAGAGTCGTGCGCTCGTGAAGCTCAGACGCGCCTTGTCGCGGATGCAGGAGACAGCGGCGACCGACGAGGCAAGAGCGTAAGAAGCAAGACAGGCGCGTGAGACAAGAAAACCCCGGAACGACTTCCGGGGTTTTTCATTTGCCAATTACGCCGCGCGGTCGACGTCGGCTTCCTCACCGCCGTCATCGCCGACATCCCCGTCGGCCTTGGGTCCGCGTCGGGGTCCCTTGAGGAGGAAGGATTCGATCAGCTTCAGCGATTCCGAATCGATGAGCTTGCGCACGGCGGCGATCTCGCGCGCCATGCGATCCAGGGCGGCTTCGTAGAGTTGGCGTTCGGAGTAGGACTGCTCCGGCTGCGTATCGGAACGATAGAGGTCGCGAACCACTTCGGCGATCGTGACAAGATCGCCTGAGTTGATCTTGGCCTCATATTCCTGGGCGCGACGCGACCACATCGTACGCTTGATCCTCGCGCGGCCGCTCAACGTCTGCAACGCCTTGTCGACGATGGCCGCATCCGCAAGCTTGCGCATCCCCACGTTGACGACTTTGCTTGTGGGCACTTTGAGGATCATCTTGTCCTTGATGAAGCTCACGACAAAGAGTTCGAGGCTGAAGCCTGCGACCTCTTGCGTCTCAACGCCGACGATCTGGCCGACGCCATGCGCCGGGTAGACGATGAACTCACTGAGCTTGAAGCCGGTTTTCAAAGCGGCAGTGGGCTTCGCCTTGGCGGGAACGGCTGGGCGCGCGGCCCCGACGGGCGCGCTCTCGGCGAGCGCCGGAGGCGCCGAGGGGGCGGGCGCCGTCGCTTTTTCAACCGGCCTCGGCGCCGCCGGCGCCATAGCAGCCGCCGGCTTTGATTGCTCGACCGGTTTAATCGCCGGCGCGACCGCTTTTACCGGCTTGGCCGCCGCTGTCTTGCTGGCGGCGATCGGCTTGACCGTCTTGATTTCCGGGGTTTTCGCCTTGGAGCTAACCTTTTCCGCCGCCGCCTTGGCGGCCTTGGCGGCCGCCGCCCGTTTTGTCGCGCTCTTGGCTGCGGATTTGGCCGCGACCGCAGTCTTGGCGTGCGACTTCGGCGCCGCTTTGGCGGCGACCGCACGGGTGAGGGCGCGACCGGTCTGCGGGAGACGGCGCGTGGCCGCGGCTAGCGCCGCAGCCTTGGCGGTCCTGTCCTTTGCGGTCGATTTGGCTTTCGTCGTCGTCGCTTTTGAGGTCATCTTTTTTATGTTCTTGGCCGATGTTCTTGCATTGGTTTTCCCGCGCGAAGCAGCGGCGCCTCGCGCGGACTTTGCCGCCGAAGCGGACTTTGCCGTCGAAGCGGACTTTGCCGTCGAAGCGGACTTGGCCGCCGAAGTAGACTTGGCCGCCGAAGCGGAGCGGCCGAGCGACTTCTTGGCAGTCGAACTCTTGGCCGCGGCGGATTTCGTGGCGCCGCTTTTGGCCCCTCGCTTGGCCTGGGTCTTGGATCGGGCGGCCGAGCCCTTGGCGCGCGCTGCTGCGGTGGAGGCAGTTGCGGACGACTTTTTCTCGGCTTTCTTGTTGGAGGGCATACGCGGGCTACTCCTGTGCTGTCCCGCTGTGGAGACGGGACGGTCGCTGCCGCTGACAAATCGCGCGCCGCCGGCCGGCAAGCCGCGACACCGCGAGGGCGGCATGTGGAAACCTTGCTAGCGCCGCATACCCAGCAGCCGGGCCTCTGGCCGACCCTTGGGAAAGAGAGGCTCTCGAATTCGTCGCGAGACGGTGCTGTGACGCCGGATCGCCTTCGACAAGGCGTGCATTTAGTGTGTGATTTATAACACGCTGACGGACAAAAATCAAAGGCGCAAGCGCGCCAACGGCGCGGGCGCAGCGGCCACAAATTCATCTAAATGGCTTATTTTATTAGGTTTTAAAAAAATTAACGACGTAGAAACACATCTGCGACGATTTAGGCGTCAGCGATGCCGCCGAGCGCTGTTCAGTCCCCCTGGCCGGACTCGGCTGAAAAGAATTGCTCGAACTTGCCCGGCTTTCCGTCCCATTCCTTGGCGTCGGCCGGCGGTTCCCGCTTGATCGTGATGTTGGGCCAGTTTTGCGCCATTTCCGCGTTAAGCTGCAGCCACTGCTCGAGACCTTCTTCGGTATCCGGCTTTATCGCGTTCGCCGGGCACTCGGGCTCGCAGACGCCACAGTCGATGCATTCGTCCGGATGAATCACCAGCATATTTTCGCCTTCGTAGAAGCAGTCCACCGGGCAGACTTCGACGCAGTCCATATACTTGCATTTGATGCAGTTTTCCGTGACGACATAAGTCATAAGGGTGATCTCTCCGCGACCTCGCCGCTTGCTAGCTTTTTTGCCAGCGTCACGCAAGGCGAGCAGAACAAATGCGCGGGTTAGAGATATGATTGCGCCTCGAAGCCACAAGGTCAGAAAATGGTCGACACAGTCAATTCTCCGGCGACGACGGCGATGATCCCGCATGCGCTCACGGCCCGGGCTTTGCTGCTCGGCGAGCGGATCGAAACGGACGGGCTCGAACGGGCTGATCTGGTTTCGACCGCGCCCCTTGCCTTCCATGCGGGCCAGAGTGGATTCGCAGTCCTCTATCGCTTCGGGGTCGCCGTTCTCTTCGGACTTTCTCCCCTCGAGGAGGACGAAATCGTCCAGAAGATCGGAATTCGCGTCTCGGGCGCGTCGCGCGGCGACGACGAGACGTTGATCGTCGAGGCGACGCCGGACGGCGAGGAGAAGGCCCTCCCAGACGGCCGGCTGGCGGTCAAGGACCTCTCCGATGCGCGTCTGCTGGTGATCGCCGACGTTCTGGCGAAAAGCGTCGCCCTGGGGCGCGACGAGCGCCGGGTCAACGCCGTCTTCGACACGATCGAACCTTTCGCCGCCGAGCTTGCGGCGAAGGGCAGTC